>JAYELL010000071.1 GCA_034717495.1 Chloroflexota bacterium
CTGTTCAACTGAACCTGCTCCCACCGGGCGTCCAGTTGGTAGGTTTCTGGCCTCTGCACCTGAATCCAGGCCACTGCGTGGTGGCCTTCATCGCCGATAGCTTCGCCATGTCCACGGTTCAACGGCAAGAGCCGGCCAGTCAGAGGATCTTCAAAGGCAAGAGTCACGGCAAACTGGCCGGGCGACGCGTCATCGGGAACAACCAGCTCTACCACGTGCTCTTTCTCCTCTAGCAGGGGCCAGTCGCTGGTAGCTGTATCGGCCGGACGGCTTCTGCTGCGCCACAGCACCGTGCCATCCGGTCCCACCAGCTGCACCAGCGCATGGTAGTCCTCGATCATTACACCTGTCGGCTCGATAAGGAGCGTGACCTGCTGGGTATCGCCAGGTACCATAACAGGTCGCTCAAAGCGATGTCCCCTCAATATGATCTGGTCATCGAAGATGGCTGCGGACCTGGGATCGTACGTCAGGAACTCGGGTGGGGTTGCTGCTCTTATGTCGTAAACCCGAGCCAGTTCCAGCCCGTGGCTTCGAACAACGTGCACAGGTTCAAGGGTGGACAAGAACGCCATCACATCATTCGAAGGCAGCCGCCTTTGCCACTTGTTGGCGTAGTGCACGGCGTAGTCGGCGCTGAACCAGTAATCGGGAGACCCGTATGGCCTTATCATCCGTGAGCCGCGCAGGAAATAGGACATGGGAGCATCGCCATACGACGAGATGACCCGCGTCTGTTCAGATCCTGACTGCTGGTTGATCCACTCGGCTGCCTCATTCAGCCCCTCTCCCCAGCCCACCCACATCACATCGGGCGCGGTTCGGCTGCCACCGAGCAATGGATTGTAATAGGTCAAATAATAGGGGAAGTGAACAAGAGTGAATATGCCGTGCAACAGGATCAAGCCTGCCAGCGCGATGGCTGCGACGAGGCCATTCCTGTGCGCCGCCAGATCGACCTCAGTGCCTTCCTGGCGGCCAGTTAAACGAAACAGCACCCAGACGGCCAGCCCCAACCAGCCAAGGAGTGCAACGGTGTCCAGTGCAGGAAACGCCGGCAGGATGTAACGGTCGAACATCTTGTCGCCGATGGACATCATGGCGATAAAAAAGAGAGCATAAAAAAATAGCGCCGTCGCGCTCCGCCGTCTCAAGGAGGAGTCCAGCGGCCAACGTCGCTGCCATATCAAGACGCCAGCCGCGACCAGGCCGATCACCGTGGCCGGCGTGGTTCGAAACAACCAGGCAACAGGATAGAAGAGAAGACCAGGGTCGGCGGTGATCTGTCCCATGAAGAAGTTCACGTGGCCCTTGTCGGAGTAGACGGTCATCCTCTCGATAATACGTTCCATTACACCGAACGAATCCACCCACATGGCAGGCCACAGGGCCACAAAGGTGATTAATGCCGCGGCGCCCCAGGCCAGGAACCCCAGGGGCATGCTTAGCGGCATCGGCTCGTCTGACCGCCGGCGGCGCAACCATTCTGCCAGAAACAGCAACCCGGCAGCTAAGGCCACGAACAACGCCGGGGTCTTTGTGAGCCCCGTCAACCCCAGGAGAATTCCTGAGGTCACCAGGATGTACCACCGCGGTCGTACATAGAGCCAGTCCAGAAACATCAACAGCGTCAATGTCGCCAGTGCGGTCAACAGGCCATCCACGTGAAGCATCCGGGAGAGGGCGACGTAGAATGGGTCCCAGGCAAAATAGAGGACAGCCAGGGCGGCAATCAAGGGACCGAACAGATCGCGGAGTGGAAGAAAACAAGCGGCAATCAGCAGCGAAATCGCCAGGACAATCCACCAGCGTCCCGCAGCAAGCAGATCCAGTGGACGGACGTTGCTGTTGTCCTCCAGCCACTCGGAAAGTTCATCGTGCAGTTCATTGTTCCAATCCAGCTGGTCTGTTGCCTGTTCAGCGTACTCGGGAAGACGTTGAAGAAAGCCCAGGGTACCTGCCCACGTGACCGTGACGCCGGGATGCTCGCGCTGATACGTGTTCTGGTATTGACCAACGGTGATCGCCTGATAGAAGTTGGCTGAGCGCGCCAACCATAGGTGTTCATCTGGCGTTGCGAAGACGTCAAGAGCCGCCGCACGGGGAATCCATGCAGCGAAAAACAACACGATGAACACCAAAGGAGTCTGGAAACGACGAAGCTGAGGGAACTCCATGCAACAGTATATCACGGCTCGCCCTACCCAACCAAACAGCACCGTTCCCCTATCGTGCCTCGTGTTCAGAATTGCTGGGCCGCTGAAAGAGACGCTTGACAACGGTCAGAACATCTGGCATACTGATTCCATCATGGCGAATCCGCTTCAGAAAGCACCATCGTTCACGAACCGGTGAATTTGTTCGTTGCCGAAAAAGGCTCCTGGAGGTCCCAACCACGTGAAGCCGGCTCCCTTTCAGTATGTTTCCCCCACATCCCTTGAAGAAGCACTGGTCAACCTGGCTGAGTATGGCTATGACGCCAAGCTGTTGGCAGGTGGTCAAAGCCTGGTACCCACCATGAATTTCCGCCTGTCACAACCAGGTGTCCTGATCGACCTCAACAACATTCCAGAGTTAGCCTTCATGAAATCGGATAGCGATGGCAGTCTGCACATTGGCGCCATGACGCGCCATCGCATCGTCGAAAACGCGGCCGAAGTGGCCCAATACGCCCCATTGCTCCATGAAACGATGCCCCACATCGCGCACCATCAGATTCGCAACCGTGGCACCATAGGTGGCAGCCTGGCCCATGCCGATCCGTCGGCCGAACTGCCCGCCGTTGCCATTGCGCTGGAAGCCCGGTTCCGCCTGCGTAGCCAAAGAGGGGAACGCTGGGTGGCAGCCAGGGATTTTTACATCGGCCTTTTCACCACCGATATGGCCATCGACGAGATACTGATCGAGGTGGCGATACCGCCGATGCCGCCCCGCAGCGGTTGGGCCTTCGACGAAGTAGCACGCCGTCCCGGTGACTATGCTATTGTTGGCACGGCTACCCAGGTCGTACTGGATGGCGCCGGTCGATGTGAGAAGGTTCATCTTGTTTTCCTGAGTGTCGGCGAAATGCCGGTCCCCGCAAAGCAGGCTGCCGCCAAACTGCTCGGACAGTTGCCCACGCCCGAGCTGATCGCGGAGGCCGCCAAAACTGCGGCTTCCCAGGATGTCGACCCGGTGGCCGATATCCATGCATCCCGAGCTTTTCGACGGCATCTGGCCGAAGTCCTGGCAAACAGAACACTGACCAGAGCCTTTGAACAGGCACTATCCAGCTGACAGCTGACTCCTTGAGGATAGACACCACAGACAATGACTGATCTGCAAACTGTCTCCGTCACAGTTAACGGCCAACCATACGAACGCGACGTCGAGCCACGCCTGCTGCTGAGTGATTTCCTGCGCCACGAGCTGCGGCTCACCGGCACCCATGTTGGATGTGAACATGGTTCCTGTGGTTCATGCACAATTCTGCTCGACGGCGACGCGGTACGCTCCTGCCTGCTGTTCGCCGTACAGGTCCACGGCCATGAGATAACGACTATCGAGGGCCTTGCACCGGAGTGGACTTCTGCCAGCGGTCTTGAGGCATTGCATCCTATCCAGCTTGCGTTTCGAGAGACCCATGGCCTGCAGTGCGGCTTCTGTACGCCAGGATTCATTTTGACCCTGGTGCCATTCCTGGAGGAGAATCCCAATCCCAGTGAAGAAGAGATCCGCCAGGCTATCTCCGGCAACCTTTGCCGCTGCACGGGGTATCAGGGTATCGTGGATGCGGTGAGGCTGGCCGCGCAGGAAATGGGGAATTTGCAAATTGCAGAAGAAACCAGAACGGACTGACGGCGAGCAATGACTACACGCTTTATCGGCAAACCACTTAAACGCAACGAAGACCCGCGCCTGCTCACGGGTCAGGCGCTGTTCACCGACGACGTCGATCTGCCTGACATGCTGCACGCGGCCTTTCTGCGCAGCGATCATGCCCACGCGCGGCTTGGCAACATCGACCTCTCGATGGCCCTTGAGGTGCCCGGTGTCGTGGCGATCTACACCGCCGAGGACATCGGTGACCTTTGGAAACCGGGGCCCCTGCTGGTGCAACCCCCTCCCATCGAAGGTCTGATCTTCAATACCCGCACCCATGTGCCGTTGGCCAGGGACAAGGTGTGTTATGCGGGCGAGCCGATTGCCGTGGTCGTGGCCGAGAGTCGTTATATTGCTGAAGACGCGCTCGATCTGATTTTCGTCGATTACGAGCCGCTGGAGGCCATTGTAGACCTGGAGCAAGCCCTGGCCGACGGTGCAGCCGTTATCCACGATGATCTGGGCCACAACCTGAATGCCCACGTAATCCAGGAAAAGGGCAACTACGCTCAGGCCGCGGATCAGGCAGACCTGATCGTAAAGAGAAGCTACGCCTACGACCGGGGAACCGCAGCCGCGATGGAAAACCGCGGCATCGTCGCCAACTGGGATGCAAAAACCGAGCAGCTGACCATGTGGGACACCACCCAGGCGCCCATTCCCATTCGCAACGGCATCGCGGCCATGCTGGGCCTTTCCGAACGCCAGGTGCGGGTTATCGCCCCCTTTATCGGCGGCGCCTTCGGCCCCAAGATCATGATGTTCTACCCGGAAGAGGTGATGCTGACCTGGATCACCATGCAGCTCAACCGGCCAATCAAGTGGATTGAGGACCGGCGGGAAAACTTCTTTGCTACTACCCAGGAGCGAGGCCAACTGCACGAGTCGGAGATCGCCCTCTCGAAAGATGGCAGGATTTTGGGCGTCAAGGATGTTTTCCTCCACGACGCCGGCGCCTATGCTCCCTACGGCCTGACTGTGCCAATCAACAGCCAATGCACGTTGTTAGGCCAATACGATATCCGGAACTACTATTCGGAGTTCAAGGCCCTTTTCACCAACAAGCCCATCGTGACACCCTATCGCGGCGCTGGCCGCCAGCATGGGGTGTTCGTAATGGAGCGATTGTTGGATGCCGCGGCCCGTGAACTGGGCATCGATCGGGTCGAGATTCGACGACGCAACCTGATCGCCCCCGACGCGTTCCCCTACAGTAACGACATCATCTTCCAGGATTTTGCTCCACTGGTCTACGACAGCGGCAACTACGAACCCGCGCTGGACCGGGCCATGGAGATGATCGACTATGAGAACTTCATCAATGAACAGCAGCCGCAGTTACGGGCCGAGGGCAAACATGTTGGTCTCGGAATCGTGACCTATGTTGAAGGAACTGGCATCGGCCCCTACGAGGGCGCCAAGGTCACCGTGGAAGCCAGTGGCCGGGTTAGCGTCGCTACCGGTATCGGCACCCAGGGGCAGGGACACTTCACCTCCTTTGCTCAAGTGGTCGCCGAACAGTTGAGCGTGCCTGTCGAAAACATCCGGCTGGTAACCGGAGATACATCGGAATTTTACTGGGGCGCAGGTACTTTTGCCAGCCGCGGCGCCGTGGTAGCAGGCAACGCCATTCATGCGGCAGCAGTGGGCGTGCGCAAGAAAATCCTCAGGAAGGCCAGCGAGGAGCTTGAGGTTGCCGAGCAGGACCTGGAACTGGTGGATGGCAGCGTGCGCGTCAAAGGTACGCCGGCCTTGGCCATTACCCTGGGTGAACTGGCGGCTCTCGCCAATCCGCTGCGCGGCGCGGTCAAGCCAGGGGATGAACCGGGCCTGGAGGCTACCGATTACTTTGGGCCAGAGCGCGGCGCCACCGCCAGCGGGGTGCACGCCATGATCGTTGAGGTGGACCCTGAGACAATGATGATCGACATCAAGAAGTATGTAGCGGTTCACGATTGCGGTACGGTGCTCAATCCGATGATTCTGGAGGGCCAGATACGGGGCGGTGTAGCCCAGGGTATCGGCAACGCGTTCTACGAAGAACTCTGTTTCGACCAGAACGGCCAGCTGCTCAATGCATCCTTCATGGATTTCCTGTTGCCCACCGCAGATACGGTCCCCCTGGTTGAAACCGACCATGTGGAGACCCCCTCACCCCTCAACCCGTTGGGCGTCAAGGGCGCCGGTGAAGCGGGGGCGATCCCGGTCGGTCCACTCTTTGCCCAGGCACTCGAGGACGCCCTGTCTGACCACAATCTGGAACTCAATGAGATCCCCCTGAGTCCCAACCGGCTGTTTGAGCTGGTTCAGAACGCCAAAAACAGGGCGCAGGGAGCAGGCGCTTAAGGAGTCGTTTTCATGCATCTTGAAGGCAGTTACATATTTTCGGCACCCCGCGAGGCAGTCTGGGAAGCGATCATGGACCCCGAGGTGATGGGCCAGGCGCTGCCAGGCGGAGAGAAGATGGAACGAACCAGCGAGTCTGAGTACCTGGGTGTCATGAACGTCCGCGTGGGGCCAGTGCAAGGCAAGTTCCAGGGCAAGGTCGAGCTAGGCGAAGTCAATCCTCCGGAAAGCTGCACGATCACTGTCAGCGGACGGGGAGCACCTGGCTTTATTTCTGGCACGGGTGCATGGCAGCTTGAAGAAGATGGCGACAGCACGATCATGCACTATGTGGGCGATGTGGACGTAGGCGGCAAAATCGCCAACGTCGGCCAGCGTCTGATGGAAAGCACGGCCAAATCGATCACCCGCCAGGGCCTGGAGTCGCTGGACGCCCAGATCCAAGCGCGGCTGGCTCCGCCGGCGCCGGCCGCTGCACCAGAGGCCGCTGCCTCCGAAACTGCACCACCACCTCCCCGCCAGGCGCCGCCCCCACCCTCCACGGCGCGGATTGCCATGGAAACCACCAAGGACGTGGCCAGCGACCTGGCCTCCGACTATATCCCCGCTGAGCAGCAAAAGAATCTCCTCTTTTTCGGCCTGGGCGCGCTGAGCATGTGGCTGTTTGTACTACTGGTGCAGTCGGTGCAGAAGCGATAGCAGACGAAACGTACGATCCCGAACGCCACCACCGGCGCCAGTGCAAGCAACAGGCTGATAGTTGGAGTCGAGGGATGGCATGTGCAGGGCGACCACAAGGGTACGTCCCTACCGCAACCTCCATTGGGCAAATATCGCAGAGGCCCGGCCCCTGGATCTGCAGAAGGGTCCCTGGGTCGGTGTGCAGGGCGACCACAAGGGTACGTCCCTAACCGCAACCTCCATTGGGCAAATATCGCAGAGGTCCGGCCCCTGGATCTGCAGAAGGGTCCCTGGGTCGGTGTGCAGGGCGACCACAAGGGTACGCCCCTACCGCAACCTCCATTGGGCAAATATCGCAGAGGTCCGGCCCCTGGATCTGCAGAAGGGTCCCTGGGTCGGGCCGGCGCCTCAACCGCTCTTGCGCCACCCGCCCAGCAACCGCCCTACCTCTGCCGTCATCTGGCTGGCATGGCGATACCGGCGCGGTGAGATCAGCTCCAGGTCGAGACAGAGCAAGAGGGTCTTGCGCAGGCCGTAGGTCAGGCCGTGCGCTTCGTAGTATTAAAACATGTGCCCCCGAGGCGATTCAGTGGGATTGAAAACCGGCCAGACGTCTCACATAAGGCAATTCTGGCACCTTGCTCGTGAACCGCTGATCTGCCGTCACATAGACCGCCGAAAGTTTCTCCGCTATGGCCGCAAATGTGGCATCATACACCGCCACATCGCTATCGCGGGCGATCTCCAAAGCGCGCTGCAAAACCCCGCTGGTGGGCGATAACCAGGTTATCTGCATGGCGAACAGGCGATACCACTTGACCAGCACGGAGGTGTCGATGACCAAAACCTGGTGGCTCATCGCTGGTCACGCCACTGGCGCAATATCTCCGTGCTGTCGACAATGAAATCATGACTCTTACCGACATGGTAGACCTCCAGTTAGCATAGATTTATTATATCAGAAATCTATATGCAGTCACTATTCAGAAACGATTCTTCACCGTAACCCCTGGTTGTTTCAGCTGAACTCCCGGCGGGCAAAGCTGGCAAGGGAGGCGGGTGGCCGGCCCAGCAGCCAGCGCAAGACGTTGGGGTTGCCGGTCAGGCCGTGCGCTTCGTAGTACTCAAACATGCGCAGCAGACTCTCCAACCGGTAGCCGTCCAGGCCACGTGCCACCGCCCCGGCCTGCCAGCCATCCAGCGGCACTTCGACCACGGTCACAGGGCGGCCCAATTCCTGGCCCAGGATCGCCGCCGTTTCGCGCTGTGACAGCGCCGCTTCCCCCACCAGTTCGTAGATGGCATCCTTGTGGCCCGGCTCCAGCAGTACCGTCGCGGCCGCGGCCCCCACGTCGTTTAGATCGACCAGAGCCAATCGCGCGTCGGCCCGGTAGGGCATGGGCAGTTCGCCCCCCTCGACGATGCGCTGCCGGTGGGCAAGCAGGTTCTGCATGTAAGGCGCGGACTGCAGGATGGTAAATGGCAGCCCCGACTGGAACAGCATCTCCTCGACCCGCAGCTTCTGCCAGTGGTGAGGCATCTCCTCGGTCTGCGGGTGAAGCACCGAGTGGAAGGCAAAGTGGCGAACATCGGCCGCCAGCGCGGCGTTGACCACTCCTTCTGCGATATCGACCTCCGCCGGATGCATGTTGGGGCAGATGTGATAGACGCTGTCGACGCCGCGGAAGGCCTGTGCCAGGGATTCCCTGTCCATCAGGTCGCCGGCGACCACCTCCTTCACCCCCAGCTCGCGTTTGACGGCCGCTTGCTGCGGGCGGCGCACCAACGCCCGAACGGCGGCATCGCCCGATCGCAGCGCCCTGATAACCGCCCGGCCAGTCTTGCCGGCTGCGCCGGTGACGAGGATCAGCGGCGACGATGAAAGCCCGTTCATGTCAGTTCGCCAGCGCGTTCAGGTTATCCAGCATTTTAGCCCAAGCCAGCAGGCGCTCATCCTCACCAAAGGCCGCCACCAGTTGCAGGCCCAGCGGCAGGCCGTCGGCTGCCTGGCCGGCCGGCAGTGTTATCGCCGGCATGCCGGCGTGGGTCCAGGGCAGATTCATGGCTGGATCACCGGTGCTCTCGATTCCTGCCGGCGCCGGTCCAGGTGCCGCGGGAGAGGCCCACAGGTCGATCCCCGCGGCGTTCATCTTTGCCTCCATCTCCTGACGCAACTGGCGGGTGCTGGCCAAAGCCCCGGTCCGCTCAGCCTCCGTGACGGTCTTGCCAATCTCGATGATCTCCGCGGTGCGCGGCCGGTAACGAGGGGCGTGGTCGGCGTACATGCCGGCATGCTCCTGCGCAAACTCGGCAAACACCAGACGCCGGTGGAGGTGGTTGATCCGTTCGATTTCCGCCAGCGCCGGCACCTTGCGAACGGCAATACCGGCCCTCTCCAGCCGGTCGAGCTGTTGCCAGAAAGCCCTCAATGCCTCCGGTTGCGCCTGGTCCAGATAGGAACCTACCGGCACGCCGAGGACCGGAAAACGGTCCTGCGGGGGAAGGGTCCGCCAATCGCGACAGAGCACCGCTGCCACTTGAGTCATCCCTGCCACATCCTGCGTGAACAGGCCCACATGGTCGATGGTCGGCGAGAAATAAACCAGGCCCTGGGTGGCAATACGATCCAGGCTCGGCTTGAAGCCAACCACACCGCAAAAGGCCGCCGGCCTGATGACCGAGCCAATCGTCTGGGTGCCAAGGGCCAGTTGGCAGAGTCCCGCAGACACAGCTGCTGCCGATCCGCTACTGGAACCACCGGGCGTATGTTTCAGGTTATGGGGATTACGTGTTGGCCCCGGCTCGTAGTAGGCAAACTCGGTCGTAACGGCCTTGCCCAGGATCAGCGCGCCTGCGTCGCGCAGTTGGGTCACACACATAGCTTCAGGACCTGCGAAAAGTTCGGCCGGCACCATGGTACCGGCTCCTGTCACAAAACCATCGGCGTGGAAAATATCCTTGACAGCCACCAAAACCCCATACAGCGGCGGCCGTCGGGCTGGTTCAGGATAACGGGCCTGCAGGGCCAAAGCCTCAGCGCGCAAACGCTGCCGCCGCGCAGGTTCGGGCAGCATGGCCGCCACCTTAGAATCGACCGTTTCAACGCGGTCGCATTGTTCATCCACGTAGGCGGGCAGATCAAGTTGGCCGCTGCGGAGCGGGGCAACGGTCTCCGCCAGGGAGGCCGGGTTGACAGTCATCAGGGACTCCTTGTTTTTTGCTTACTTCCTGTGCGGATAGGTCTTCGCAGATTGCGGGGTTTCGGAGTCTCGGAGTATCAGAGTCTCCGTGTCGCAGAGGAAGAATGTCAATATGTCACCACTTAGCTGGCTCAGACCTCTCGGTGGCCTTACCTAGCTCACGCACCGCTTGCTAGCGTCACGGTACGCGTGCTGGCGGCGTAACCGAGCCCTTCCTGCCCTTGGTATCCTTCGCGCTTCGCGTCCTTCGTGAGACTTCGCGCCTTCGTGGTCCAAACCGTCGCCGTGTCACCGCGTTCCGCCTGCTTTCGTGCTGGCGGCGTAACCGAGCCCTTCCTGCCCTTGGTATCCTTCGCGCTTCGCGTCCTTCGTGAGACTTCGCGCCTTCGTGGTCCAAACCGTCGCCGTGTCTCTGCGACCGCTGGCGCTTGACCCGCGGGTAAAGCCATACTACAATGCGTTTGCTTTGAGTGCAAGTCAGCAGACGAGCGAGGCCCTACCCAACTCGTTCTCACCAACCTTCAGGAGAGTGCCATGAAGATCTATGATCTGTCCCAACCCCTCAACCAGGATGTCTCTTTTTGGCCGTTTTATCCACCCTTCGAGGTAAAGTATTTCAAGCGCAAAGCGGAACATGGGGTGAATGCCCAGTATATCCAGACCTCAAACCACATGGGCACGCACCTGGACGCGCCGCGCCACTTCGTCACCAGCGGCAAGACTATCGACCAGATTCCGCTGGAATGGCTCTACGGAACCGGCGTGATCGTAGATATGAGCGATGTGCTGGACGAGCTGGACATCTTCACGCCCGAGATGATCGAGGAACGGGTCGAAGTTCGCGACGGGGATATCCTTTTCATCCATACCGGCTGGCACAGGTACGCCGAATTCGGCGACGAGCCGGATGAGGTAAAATATCTTCACCGCCATCCCGGTCCTCATTTTGAGATCTGCGACTGGCTGCTTGAAAAAAAGATCCACGTTTGGGGCGTCGACATGGTTTCGACCGACCATCCGATGAATCTGCCCATTGGCCGCTTTCTGGGCAAGGGTGGATTGGAGCATTGGCAGAAAGTCAGCAGCCAATGTGAAGCCAAGTTTGGTGCCGAAAACATGGAAACCCTGTTCCCCGACTCGGCCTACCAGCTCACGCATAACGCGCTCTTCCCCCACGACTGCATGCACGTGGAAAACCTTGGGGGTGCCATCGGAGCGCCCGAGCTGCAGAATCGGCGTCTCACGCTGGGCGCCTTTCCCTGGCTATTCAAGGGTGGCGAGGCGGCTTTCTGCCGGGCTGTTGCCTTTGTAGAAGAGCCCACTCAGGACGCCTGACCATGGTCAGTCAGCACGAACTGCGGCGCGGCGTTTACTACGACTCGGTGGTTTTGATGCAACTGCAGCGATCGTTGGCCTCCCTGCCCGAGGTGATTGACGCAGCGGTGGTGATGGCTACCCCTGCCAACCTGGAGATCCTGGATGCTACCGGTTTTTCGGTTCCGGCCCTCGATGCCAAACCGGAAGACCTGCTGATCGTCGTCAAGGCAGAGAGCGAACAAGCCGCATCCGCTGCCCTGTCTCAGGTTGACAACCTGCTAACGCAGCGCCGTTCGACGATCGCACAGGAATACCAGCCACGCAGCCTGAGGGCGGCAGCAGCAGCTCTGCCCGGCGCAGGATGGGTGTTGATCTCGGTGCCGGGACGCTACGCCGCCGATGTGGCCCGGCAAGCCCTGGACCTGGGAAAAAACGTCTTTCTCTACAGTGACAATGTCGATCTGGCGGACGAAATGGAGCTCAAACAGAGCGCTCGCGATCAAGGCCTGCTCGTGATGGGACCGGACTGCGGCACCGCCAACATAAACGGTGTGGGACTGGGCTTCGCCAACCATGTGCGCCAGGGTGAGATCGGAATCGTCGCCGCATCGGGCACAGGTTTGCAGGCGGTGAGCAGCGCCATTCACAATCTGGGCGAGGGCGTCTCGCAGGCCTTCGGCACCGGTGGGCGCGATCTGAAGGGCGAGGTTGGTGGAATCACTGCCCTTCAGGCATTGGATCTACTGGGCCGCGACCCCGCTACGAACACCGTCGTGCTCATCTCTAAGCCGCCAGCTGCCAGCGTGGCAACAGAGTTGCTGGCCGCCGCGCAGTCCATCGACAAGCCTGTCGTCGTCAATTTCATTGGCTATCCCTCACCGGCGCGGCACCTGGGCAATCTTCACTTCGCCGCCGGCCTGGATGAAGCCGCCCAACTGGCGGTTGATCTTACCGATGTTCCCTTTGCCGCACGCAGCTCAGAGCAACCCGCGGCTGGCTATCTGCGTGGCCTCTTTTCCGGTGGCACGCTGGCCGTGGAGGCGTTGCTTGGCCTTCAAACAACTCTCGCTCCCCTCTATTCAAACGTGCCGCTGAACCCTGAGCAACGCCTGCCCAACAGTTGGCAGAGCCAGGCTCACACCATTCTGGATCTGGGCGAGGATGAATTCACCCAGGGACGGTTGCATCCGATGATGGATAACGAGTTGCGCCTGCGGCGCCTGCGCCAGGAAAGCGCCGACCCGGAGGTTGGCCTGATCCTGATGGATGTGGTGTTAGGCGAGGGCTCTCATCCCGATCTCGCCAGCGAGCTTGCGCCGGCTATTGCCGAAGCAAGAGACCAGCGTGCAGACCTGGAAGTGGTCGCCATCGTCGTGGGCACCGATGAGGATCCCCAGGATGTGGATGCCCAGATAGCTCAGTTGAACGAGGCTGGAGCGACTCTGTTTCGCAGCACCGGGGAAGCAGTAGCCTATGTGAGCCAACGGCTGCGCCAGCCCTATCGTTATGCCTACCCGCCCATTCCGCTGGACCAGTTCGGCGCAAGCCTTTCGGTCATCAACGTAGGACTGGAATCCTTCTACGAGAGCCTGAAGGCCCAGGACGTCGATACGATCCACGTGGACTGGCGCCCGCCGGCCGGGGGCGACGAGAAACTCATGTCCATCCTGGCCAAAATGAGGAAAGAATCATGATTAACATCGAACAAGCCAATCAGAATGCCGTTGAGCGCATGACCTCGGCGCGTCCGATCCTGAAGGGGGTCGCCCCGGCGCGTGAGGTGATCCCGGGCATGCGAGACAACCTGTTATTGCATGCTGGCCCGCCAATTGCCTGGAACCAGGCCTCCGGTCCCATGAAGGGAGCCATCATCGGTGCCTTGATCTTTGAAGGCTCTGCAAGCGACGAAGCGACGGCGGAGGCCATGATCAAGGCAGGTGAAATCGATCTGGAACCCTGCCACGAACACGATTCGGTAGGCCCCATGGCTGGGGTCACATCCCCTTCGATGCAGGTATACGTGGTCGAGAATGTGACCCACGGCAACGTTGCCTTCTGCAACCTGAACGAGGGCTACGGCAAGGTGTTGCGTTACGGCGCCTTCAGCGAGGAGGTCATCGCCAAGCTGCGCTGGATGAACGATGTGTTGGGACCCGCCCTGGCCGAAGCGCTGGCATTGAGCGACGGCGGGCTTGACATGCGCGCCCTGTTGTCCGAATCGCTTCATATGGGCGATGAGGGACACAACCGCAACAAGGCCGGGTCACTTCTTTTTACCACCCGCCTGGCCTCCAACATCGCACGAGCTGTTGACGACAGCGAAACCGAGGCAGAGATCCTGCAGTTCCTCGGGGACAACGCGCTGACGGTCCTCAATCCCGTCATGGCAGCCTGTAAGGCCATGGCCGATGCGGGCCACGGCATCGAGGGCAGCACTGTCATGACCGCCATGGCTCGTAACGGCACAGAGCTGGGCATTCGTGTCAGTGGCCTGGGAGATCAATGGTTCACCGGGCCGGCCCAGGTACCCGATGGTCTCTACTTCCCTGGTTTCACCAGCGAAGATGCCAACCCGGACATCGGCGACAGCACCATCACAGAAACCGCGGGCATCGGGGCGTTCGCCATGGCGGCAGCACCCGCCATCGTCTCCTTCGTCAGCGGAACGCCGCAGGATGCCCTCAATGCCACCCTGGAGATGTACGAGATCACCGTGGCAGAGCACCCTTACTTCACTATTCCGGTGCTGGATTTTCGGGGCACCCCTGTCGGCGTGGACATCCGCCAGATCATCGAATTGGGCATACGACCCCGAATCAACACAGGGATCGCCCACCGCGAGGCGGGAATCGGCCAGGTAGGCGCGGGTCTGGCCTTGCCACCGATGGCGGTCTTCGAGCAAGCGCTGCTGGCCTTTGCGGAGACCTATCTGAGCTAGCCGTGGTCAGCGGGTTGGGATGACGGCGGACAGCAGACCGCGGACCGCTGTCTGGAAGAGGGTATTGACACGGGATCAAATCTATGCTAATATGTCGTTATACGACATATCCCCACACGACATATTGGACAATGCCATGGCGTCTTCAGTTGACATCCAAAAAAGCTTGCCTCTCACCGAGGCGACCTACTTCATCATGCTGTGTCTCACGCCGAAACCCAAACATGGCTACGCTATCATGAAAGAGGTGCAGACCCTGAGCGAAGGTCGGGTCAATCTGAGCACCGGCACACTGTACGGTGTCCTCAAACGCCTCCTGGAACAGGGATGGATTGCCCGCAGCGAGCAGCCGGAGGATTCGGAAAACGGGCGTGAACGCAAGTCCTACGCGTTGACTGACCTGGGGCGACGACTCCTATCGGCGGAAATAAACCGGCTCCAGGCCCTGGTCGCCGCCGCCGATCAACGCCCGGCAGGAGCGCTGATGTGAGCTTGCCTGCACGCCTCGCTATCTCCGTGTACATCGTGCTGCTGCGATTCTATCCACGACCCTTTCGGGCTGAGTTCGAGCAAGAGATGGCAGACACCTTCGCGACATTGGTCTGCAACACCGTTGGGAACGGCAGGTTGTCGTTGCCAATCATTTTTCTGCGTGAACTGCACGACCTGCCGAGAGCTCTCCTTCAAGAGCGTAGGCAATCCCTCAGTACTCAGGAGCTCCCGATGGCCGAAACGGATCAACGGGAAAGTGGCGACGGGACGGATAGCGAATCTCCGGACGATTTCAAGCAGGGATCCTGGCGAGACTCTCTGCTGGCCGGATTGCCCCACTTACTGCTGGCGCTGCTCATTGGATTGACAAGCCTGCCCGCCATCCGCGGTCAACTGTCACCTGGCTTGCAGCGGTTGGCGCCCATCTTCACAGGAGTAACGGTGTTGGGCATGGTGGCCGTACTTCTGGTCGGGCTGCTCAAGGCCCGCCGCGAGGGCTGGCCCCTCTGGTCGGCCAGCTGGTATCTCTACGCGATCATCCCCATCCTTATGGCGCCCATCATATTCCTTCAGGAAGCGTCCTTCGCGCGGCGGGTAAGCCTGGACCAGGCTTATCTTTACATCGCCCTGCCGCTGGTGCTCGGTTTGTTCTTCTACCTGCTGATCCGCCGCGATCGTTTCATGGCGCTGATGGCCGTACTGCCCCTGGTTGCCATACTGTGGACGCCTGTCCTGGAATTCGTGCCGTCGCCACTGCGTACCTGGCTCACCATCGCAGCCTGGCTTCTGGCAGCACTGACGGCGGCGGCCAGCGTGCGTCTGAACAATCCCGGTATTGCCATCTGGCTGGCCCTGGGCATGAACCTGTTGATCGGCCTGCCCTACGCCTACGCCCAGACCTATCTCAAGGTCCTGCCTGAGGGCACACCGGCTCATTGGTTGACTCCACCGACGACCCTGGACTTCGTTCACCGCTTTGCCCCCCATTTTCTGGGCACTGCCGCCCTCATCCTGGGGCCGGCGCTGATCTGGAAGCTGCGCCACTTGGGCCGGCAAGGAGACAATCAGGGGCTTTGGGGCTACCGGCTGGCAGCTATCGGTTTCACCCTCATGGTTGTGGGCAACCTGGCCTCATTCTGGTGGATGACAGGCCATTGGCCGTCCGGAGATTATTTCCCCTATCAGGTGCTTGTCTACGGAGGGCTGGGCCTATACCTGTTTGGCTCAATCCTGTTGCTGGCAACCACAACAACCCGCAAACGCTGGCCGGAAGCCGCGTCATCTGTCCTGCTGGTACTGGTACTCCTGGGACTGCCGTTGGTGCTGATGTTGCCCCTGCTGTTGGGCATGCGTTCCATGCCGCCGGCCATGCCCTTCGCCTTTTTGCACATCCACGACTCCCGATTGATCGTGTACGGCCTCGGTTTCGCCTGGCTGCTGCTGGCAGGGTGGCTGGCCGCTCGTCCGACTCAGCCGTCAAAAAGGGGTCCAAAACTACCCCTGGGTATGCTGGCGGCTGCGCTGGCGGCCGTCCTGCCCATCGCTGCCTTCAGTCTTCACCCGGTCCTTCACGAAATCCTCGGCTGGTCGTTCAGCGCGACCTTTCTTATCTGCTACGGTATCCTGCTGGCCGGCATCGCAGTAGCCTGGCTAAAGGGCTTTCCGCGTTGGTCGTTTCCCTACGTGGGCTTGATCCTGACGGTCACCTGGGGACAGATGTGGTTGCTCAATCGCTGGATCTGGGCACACATGGAGGATATCGGGCTTGTCGAGGCCACCTACCTCGTGCCAAAATGGCCGGTTTGGGCGCTGCTGGCCGGGCTGACTATCGCCTTCCTGGCCACGGAGGTGGTCAATGCCACCTACTGGATAGGCCAAAACGAGCTTTGGATGGAGGAAGCTGGTATCCGATTCGCCCTCAACATGGTCGTCGGCTGGGCGATCCTGATGGCACTGCTCCTGGCATCATCCCTGATTGGAACCGTGCGACGGTCGATCAGATCGATGGAGACTGTCTGTTGATTTCCCACTTGACGCCCATGCTAAAATAATGTCAACCAGAAGGGCAAGGATCTGGATTTCAGGCTGAACAGCTTCAGGTTCCCCTCCAGGCTGAATGACATGTCGACAGATTCTCATACCCACAACAGAATATTGGACAATCTGCGACGCCGTTGGCTGGCCGTGGCCACCCTTTTTGTGCTCGCGATCGTCCCGGGATTCGGGTTGGTTCTCGGAACGACGAGTCCCGCCACGGCGTTTCGCTGGGCACTGCTGGTTTCGGCGACCATCGCCTGCGAACTGTGGATTCTCTGGCATGGTTTGCCTGACAATCATCGTCCCGGCGAGGCAACCCTCTTCCCAACACTGGGCGCGGCCAATGGAATCACGCTGGCTCGAGGGCTGGCCTTTGCATTTCTGGCCGGTTTTATCGTTGTGCCCGATCCGACGGGCTGGCTGCTCTGGTTACCTGCATTGATCTACACATTGGCTGCTGCCCTCGATTTCGTCGATGGTTTGGTGGCCCGGCTGGGCGATCGGGCCACGGTTTTGGGGGAAACCCTGGATATCGAGTTCGACTCTCTCGGATTCCTGATCGCCATCAGCGTCGCCATCTGGTATGGGCAACTCCCCCTCTGGTACCTGCTGGCTGGCCTTTACCGCTATCTCTTCCTGGCTGGAATAGGATGGCGACGGCGTCGGGGATATCCCGTTCACGACCTGACCCCCAGCAGCCACCGGCGGATCGTCGCCGCGCTCCAGGTGAGTTTTGTTGCCGTTGTCCTGTGGCCCATCATCGATCCGGCCACCAGTCGCTTTGCCGCCATTTTCTTCGCCATTCCTCTTACCCTGAGCTTCGGCCGCGATTGGCTGGTAGTCAGTGGAAGGATCAACCCGGATTCTTCCGGCTATAAAGAGGCTATGAAGTTGGCAGCGACCACTGTGAATCGCTGGCTGGCGCCGCTGGCGCGGCTGGTTGCAGTGGTTACGGCTGCGTCCCTGCTCTACTCAATGACGGCGACGCAGCCGTTTTTTGCCGGGTTAGGTCTTCTGGCCCTGTTGATGCTTGCCCTGGGTGTTTTGGGCAGGTTAGCCTCGCTGTTTCTGTTGATCCCCACGGTGCTATCCTTCTCAAACACTGGGTTGACCTGGCAAAACGGCCTGCTGTTGGCTGCCCTGATCACCATCCTGCATATCGGCACAGGCGCCTACTCGCTGTTGACGGCGCCGGAAGACTACCTGCTGACCAAACCTGCCGGCAGTCGGGAGCAGGACTGACATGTCTCCACGCTGGCGTAGCCTGCTGGCACGGGTGCTGCCCTGGCTGGTGGTGCCGATTATCCTGTATTGGCTGGCTCGCACCGTTTCCCTGCAGGAAGCCTGGCAGATTCTGGCAGGTCTCGACGCACGCCTGCTATTGGCTCTCATTCTGCTCAACGTCCTTATTCTGGTGACTCTCAGTGGGCGCTGGTGGCTGATACTGCGCGCCCTGGGCCACCGGATTCCCTACCTGTCCCTGACGGGCTACCGGTTGGGCGCATTCGGCATCAGCTACTTCACCCCTGGACCCCAGTTCGGCGGCGAGCCGTTGCAGGTCGCCCTGCCGGAAAAACACAACCAGGTGCCAAGGACCACAGCAGTTGCTTCGGTAACCCTGGACAAATCGTTGGAACTCCTGGTCAATTTTGCCTTTCTGGCGATCAGCGTGGCGGTCATACTGCGGTTTGGCGTCATTTCAGCGAGCACGGGACTCCTGGCCGGGCTGGTTGCGCTGGCGCTTCTGGCGCTGCCCGTTCTTTATCTGCTGGCAATCTGGAGGGGTCGGACGCCGCTCACTGGTGCGCTGCGTCTGCTTGACCATCTGCCATTTCCAGACAATTGGCGCCCCAGGTATCGGCAAGCGAGGGATGGCATGCAGGCCAGCGAGACGCAGGTTGTAACCTTCTGCCGTGAGCAGACCGGGGTTCTGTTCCTGGCTCTGGGTGTCTCTCTCTTCAGCTGGATTGCCATGGTCGCGGAATTCTGGCTGGCCTTGCGACTCCTGGGAGTGACTCTGAGCGTTCCTCATGTTATGGTTGCCCTGGCTGCCGCTCGCCTGGCCCTGTTGGCGGCGGTGCCCGGCGCCCTGGGCACACTGGAAGCCAGCCAGGTGCTTGTTCTGGGAGCATTGGGGGTCAACCCGGCTGTCGGTCTCAGCCTGGGTATCCTCATTCGGCTCAGGGATGTGTTCGTAGCTGGAACTGGCCTGTGGTGGGGCACCCGCAAGGTGCGGGAAAGTGGGTTGAAAAGCGATCCCGCGCCGGCATCCACCCACCTTGGCGAGATAACCTGACTCCGCAATGCCGCGTTGGGGTGCAGGGCAACCTCCATCGACGGGCAAGGTCGCATCCCAATCCCGGCCTGATTCCCGAACCACCGATCATTCCCGCACAGAAAAGTCTGGCCGACAGTGTTCGGTGCCGGTTCTGACAGTTCTTGGCTCCCCTGGCCTGTTTCCTCACGACAACCTTTCTCTCCACGATAGACACTGCTGACAACCCGGGCCCACTCCACCCGCCCGCTAGACACCGCTGGCAATGCCGAAAAACCGGTCAGACCGAATCCGGATTTCTTGAGCCGAAACGTGTCCTGGTACGATGGTCGCACACAGACTGTAATCATATTATTTTGATTAAGTTCCCGAGTTGTTGGGAATCAATCCCTTGATCTTGGGACAGAGTTGGTGATAGGATGGAGCGGAACAGATCCTCAGGAAGAACTGCGTGTTATCGGAAAGGCTGAGCATTGTACAGCGGAGGAATTCACATGGGACTCTTCTTTTACAACAGAGCGACCGGTCGTGGAACGGCCGATCTATTTCGTGATGGGAAGCTGAGAGAGGGATGGTCGGCCGATGACTTCAAGGATTTCGGCCAGGGTTGGACTCTGATCGCCTCGACCCTGGACAATCTTCTTTTCTACGACCCGGTCAAGGGCACCGCTCGCCTGGCGGGCATCGCGCATCTCGGTCGGCTTGACGTTTTTCCGGGAAAGGAGACCCTGAAGGGCTTTTCGCCTGGATGGACAGCCATCACGCAGGTATCGCCGCACGAGTTGATCTTCTACGGCAAGGAGTCGGGAAATGCCGTGATTGGCCGCCTTGCCAGCGGCGATTTCAGAACCATCAGCCCAAAGATCCAACTGAAACATGGATGGTCCCACATTCAGTCGTTTCCTGGCTACCTGTTTTTCTACGACACCCAGCAAGGCCTGGCAGCCATGACACCCTACCAGGAAGCCAGTTCATTTCGGCAAGGGCTGGGTGACGTTTTTGAGATCGACCCAGGGTATTCGCACATGGTGGCGGTTTGGCAACCCACAGCGGGAACACCAGCCTGGAAACACTGGCTGCTTGCCTACGACAGTAAAACCGGCAACGGTGCTGTTTTTGAATTCAAGAATGGCAGCCTTGTCAAAACGCAGGATCTTGCCGGTGCGTTCTCCAGCGGGTGGGACTCCATCGCAGCGAGTGACGGCCACCTGTTCTACTACCGCCGCGACGGGATCGGTGCGGCAGGAAGGATCGATACATGCAGGCCGGCGCCCGCGGCTATATCCTCAAGGGAGCCGATAAGGCGGATATCCTGCGCGCAATCCACGCGGTGCACGGTGGTGAGGCCATCTTCGGGCCCTTCATCGCCCAGCGGCTGGCGCAGTACTTGCTCCGCACTCAGCCATCCAACCGTCACTCCCCCATTTCCCGAGCTTACCGATCGGGAGCGAGAGATCCTGGATCTGATCGCCCGGGGGCAGAGCAACGTCGAGATCGCCGATTACCTGGTCGTGAGTCTGAAGACGGTGCGCAATCACGTCTCCAACATCCTCAACAAGCTGGAGGTAGTCGATCGCGCCCAGGCGATGGATGTGGCCCGGCGCAAAGGTCTGGGGCCAGGGCGCAGGTAGGGCGGACCATCAACCAACTCGACCAGGTCAGTCCCCGATGGTGGCCTTGCGTTCCAACTGCTCCCGCAGGAAATCGAGCCAGGCCTCCATGCCCTCTCCCGTCTTGGCAGAGACCCTGAACACCCGGGCCCCAGGCCGCACCTGCTGGATATTGCGTTCCAGCAGGGCCACATCGCATTCCACAGCCTCGGCCAGATCCATCTTGTTGATGATGACCACATCGGCGGTGTTGATGAGGGTGGGATATTTCAAGGGCTTGTCTTCCCCTTCGGTGGTGGCGATCAGCATGACGCGCAAATCCTCGCCCAGATCGAAGTCGCCGGGACAAACCAGGTTGCCCACATTCTCGATGAAAAGAAAATCCAGCTCAGCCAGGTCCCAATCGCCAATGGCATTGGCAACCATATCGGCTTCCAGATGGCACATGGTGCCGGTGAGAATCTGTTTGGCCAGCGCACCGCTTTCGGCCAGGCGGGTGGCGTCGTTTTCGGTGGCCAGATCGCCGGTGACGGCAGCGGGCCGATAAGCTGGGGTCAGCTCTGCCATGGTCCGGCGCAGCAATTCAGTCTTTCCCGAGCCGGGGCTACTCACCAGATTGGCCACAAAGACGCCCTGGCGGGCAAAGTCCTCTCGCAAGATCTGGGCGAGCTGATCGTTTTTGCTGAGGATCCTTTTCCTTACCTCGAGGATGCGGGGTTGACTCATAGGTATCTCCATTTGCCTGTCATTATTACATTGCTCCGGATGCTGTGATCAGAGTCTCTTGCATCAGGCCGCACCCTTCGATACAGCTTTGGCTCCTTCGTCGCCAATGCCTACTCAGGATGCTCAGCTCCTGTTCCCGCTGCCTTGTAAATCCATTCGTCGAAAAGCATGCTGAGTGAGCGATAGTCCGAATCCAATCCCCTTTGGTCACTCTTAACACACCTGCGCAGAGCCGCAGGCGCTGGGTACGATCTGCCTAACTCCAGTTAAGCGCTTACTCAGCTTTATGCCAATCCTTGCCGACCGAAGACCGCTGACCGCCGCCGGAAGACCACCGTTCACCGACCACCATCAGCCGTCTGCTGTCCGTGGTCCGCCGTCTTCTGAGCACATTGTATTGGAAAAGAAGCCGTTGGCAAAACAATTGGAACAGTGTGATCTGGCTACGGAAGAAACTCAGCGTCAGCCGGCATGCCTGGCTTGAGGGTGTGCCCGGGGTTCTCGAGGCTGATTTCGACCGCAAAAACCAGGTTAACCCGCTCTTCTGCGATCTGTACATTCTGTGGGGTGAATTCAGCCTCATTGGCAATGAAGGTCACCAACCCCTCAAAAGGCCGCTTGACGGAATCGACGGTAACACGCGCGGTTTGTCCCAGTTGTACTTTGCCGATCAAAGTCTCAGGGATGAATACTCGCAGTGTGACTTGATCCAGATCGGCCACACTGAGCAGGATGGCACCCGGAACGGCAATTTCGCCAGGTTCAGCCGCACGGGTGCTGATTAGACCAGCGCGGGGAGAGGTCAAAGCCAGGTTGGCGCGTTGATTTTCAAGAGAGACCCGGCCGCTCTCGGCCACTCGCACCCAGGCCTCTGCCACAGCGATGTCCTCCGGCCTCGGTCTCTTTTTCGCCGCGGCCAATTGCGCATTGGCCAGTGCAACAGCTGTCTCGGCCATCCGGTGTTCGGCTTCGGCCTGATTGGCTTGAGTTTGCAGAGCGACGGGGTTATTATATTGTTCCCAGAGATGGGCCAACTGGGTTCGCAGCGCCTGCAGATTCGCATTGGCCAGTTGAACGCTGACGTCGGCAGCCTTGCGATGCTTTTGGATGATTTGGTGGTTGAGTTTTCCAAATGAACTCTGGTCACGGGCCGCGTTTTCTTCCTGGATGACGGCGCTTTGTTGTTCCACCTCGGCGAATTCAATTGCCTTCTCCGCCTGTATTATCTGCGCCTGAAGGTCCCGGATCGGAACGAGCAGGTCCTGCGGTTCTTCCTTCATACGCAATAGCTCTTGCCAGATCTGGTAAGCACCGTCCTTTAATGCTTGCGCCTGGGCCACTTCGGCTACGGCCACGGCAATATCTGCCGGCTGGGGCATTGCCTTTGCCGCGACCAGGTTTTCTTGCGCTGTCGTGATGGCTGCCTCAAGTTCGACCCGTTGCGCTTCCAGTTGGCTGTCGTCGAGCTGTACCAGCAGATCACCTGCCGCCACTTCGGTGCCTTCCAGCGCAAAGACGTCGACGATACGCCCGCCCGTTTCCGACGTGATGAGAACCGTCTTGGCCTCGATGACGCCGGAGCCAACGATTTTCTGTTCAACTGGAGAGGTCGCGGCATCGGCCTGGACATAGTAGTTTGCGTACCAATAATAACCGCCTGCGGCTATGGCAAGGATTGCTATCAAAAAAAGGGCCTTCTTCACTGCTTTTCTTCCTTCGCTAGATTCTGATGGAGACTGCGCTCTCCATCAGAATGATCCAATTCTACCTTCATTGAGACTCGGCTTCCACAAACACGACGTCAGCCGGAACGCCCGGTTTGAGCTTGTGGGATTCATTGGATAGGGTGATCTTGATGGCATAGACAAGGCTCACGCGCTCCTCCTGGGTTTGGACGTTTTTGGGAGTAAACTCGGCCTCGTTGCTGATGTGCGTAATGAACCCCTGGAACACCTCCTGGGGATGGCTGTCCACTGTCACCTCGACCCTCTGCCCCTCTCGTAGACGACCATAATCGGACGCCGCCACGTATACCGTCAACCTTAGCTCATCCAGGTCAGCGACAGTCAACAAGGCGATTCCGGGAATAGCGACTTCACCCTGATAGGCTGTTTTCTTCACGACCACGCCGTCGATGGGCGAACCGATAGTGAACTTTTTTGCCTGGGTCGCCAGCGTATCCAATTGCGTGCGGGCCTGGTCCCGGCGGGCTTCTAGAACGCTGATTTGGGCTTCCGGAATAGGCGCGCCCAATTGCTCCAGCCTGGCTTGTGCTACCTCAACTGCGGCGACTTTGGCATGGTAATTGGCCTCTGCCTGGGCAACGAGCAATTGGGCCTGGAGCGGCTCCCCCTTCAGTTGTGTCAGGGTATCGAGCTTGCGCACAGCCGATGCATGGGCGGCTTCAGCGCCTTCCCAGGTGATGTATCCTTGCCAGAGATCCATGGTGGCCAGATTCCAATCGGCGGAGACCTGGTAGTCGTTCCCGATCGGATATTCTTGATATAGATCCCAATATTCTCTGGCGACATCCTCCTGCAAGTCGATGGCGTCCCGCAGGTACGCGGCCTGCTCCATCTGGAGACGGGTAATCTGAACCTGGCTGCTGGCAGCGTCGATCTGCGCTTCCATTTGCTGGGGGGTATCGCGCAGGAGAATGGCATCTTGCCAGGCCTGTTCGGCAGCGTCGCGTTGGGCTTCGGCCGAGGCGATGGCGGCTTCAGCCACAGCGATCGCTTCCGATGGCGTCCCAGCCTCGAGTTGATCCAACTGGGCCTCGGCCAGAGCGATCCGCGCTTCGATCTGTTCTTTCTGAGCGCCAAGAACAGAGTCTTCGAGAAAGACCACGGGTTGCCCCTGCGTCACCGCATCTCCTTTTTCGACGGCCAGGCGCTCGATACGTCCGCCGGTTTCAGAAGCGATTGGAACTTCGTGGGCTTCGATAAACCCGGAGGCAGTCAGGAGCAGTTCTTCTTTCTGCTCGTCGGTTTGCAGAACCTCTACGCCCTCCAGACCGAAATCGACCAACACCTGCTGCCACTCTTCAGGGTTATTCGAGAAGTACCAATAGCCGGCAGCGCCAGCGATGACCATAATGAGTAGCAAAATCAATAGGGGGAGGAGTTTGGATTTCATGGATTAATCTTCCTAACGAACACTGGCGATAAAAACATCTTCCAACGATGGGACAATGCGATCGATCGACTGTACCGGGATTTGTTCGTCAGCAAGGGCCTGGGCGATGCGTTCGCTTTGCGCTTTGGCGTCAGCGTCTTGGGTCGTCACGACATGGATCTGAGCGCCGTACAATGCAACTTCTGCAAACAGGTCCATCTCACGCAAGATATGGATCGCCTTATCGGGTGTGGCGCAATCAATTTCCAACACCTCGCCGGGCATGCGGGTTTCCTTGATTTCTTGCGGTGATCCCTGGGCTACCAGACGCCCACGTTGGATGAAAGCCAGATTTTGGCAATGCTCCGCTTCATCCATGTAGTGGGTGGTGATGAAATGGGTTGTACCCCCTTCGGCCAACTCGTAGAGCAGGTCCCAGAAGGCGCGGCGGGAAATGGGATCCACGCCTGCGGTGGGCTCGTCCAGAAACAACATGTCGGGTGAGTGAATGATGGCCGTGCCCAGGGCCAGGCGTTGTTTCCAGCCGCCAGACAGATTCCTGGTCAATTCCCGCTCGCGACCCTCCAATCCGGCCATGTGCAGGATGTATTCTTTGCGTTGGCGCAGCCGTTTTCCGCTGACGCCGTAGATGCCGCCGAAGAAGTTGAGATTCTCCTCAACCTTCATGTCGTTGTAGAGGCTGAATTTCTGGCTCATGTAGCCGATACGCTGCCTGATTTCACCGATCTGGCGGACGGTGTCAAAGCCCAGGACGGAAGCAGTGCCTTCGGTGGGACGCAGCAAACCCAGTAGCATGCGCATGGTGGTTGTCTTCCCGGCGCCGTTGGGGCCTAAGAAGCCGAAGATCTCGCCGCGGGGATTGGCCAGATTCACACGATCCACCGCCACAAAGTCGCCGAATTTCTTGGTGAGGTCTTTCGTCTCGACAGCCAGCGCTCCAGAGTCTGTCATGATTCATCCTCCCCCTGTTCTTCTCTCTGCCGCTGTGCTTCTTCCCGCCGCACCAGCGAGATGAACGCTTGCTCCATGCGAGGTTTGGTGGTGCGCATGTTGCGAACATCGATTCCCGCCTGGTTCAGCGCCGCCACAATGGCATTCTGGCGCGTAGCCGCTTGATCGACGAAAACATGCAGCAGATCGCCGTAGGTCTGAACCTCCAGCACGCCGGACAGGGGCTCGACCACCGCCTTCGCTTGCCGTAACATGCCAACGCTGCGGCTCGAGTCAGAAACAGGTTTGAACTCCAGCAATTGGCCGGGAAGAAGACTTTTGATGGCCGCAGGTGTGTCGCACTCGATCAGGTGGCCTCTGAACATCAATCCAACGCGCGAGCAGCGCTCCGCTTCATCCATGTAGGGTGTACTGACCAGAATCGTGACGCCCTGGATATGCAACTCGGTGAGGATGTCCCAGAATTCGCGGCGGGAAACAGGATCAACGCCGGTCGTTGGCTCGTCCAGGTAGAGGATGTCCGGTTCGTGGATGAGCGCGCATGCCAGGGCCAGCTTCTTCTTCATCCCGCCCGACAGGTGTCCGGCCCGCCGGTCGGTGAATTCGGTCAGGCGGGCGAACGCCAACAGCTTCTGGATGCGCTGGCGGCGCACTTGGCCCCGCACCGAAAAGACATCGGCGAAGAAGTTGAGGTTTTCGATCACGCTCAGGTCGTTGTACATGCTGAATTGCTGGGCCATGTAGCCGATGTAGGGCTTGATGGATTCACTCTCTTTCTTCGTGTCGTAACCCAGGACGGATGCGCTGCCGCTGGTGGGGTTCATGATGGCAACCAGCATGCGGATGGTGGTCGTTTTGCCGGCGCCATCGGGCCCGACGAGACCGAACAACTCCCCTTTCTCAATAGCCAGATTCAGGCCATCCACGGCAACTGTGTCGCCGAACTTCCTGACCAGCTCTTTTGTTTCGATGATGAAGCCGTTTTCGTTGGACATTTGAGTCAGTCCCACTGCTGGCGACCGAGGAACCAGATCGCGGTGGGGATGACGACGATGCCAATGGCTAATCCGGCCAGAATCTGCGGCCAGATCACATCCAGACCAACGCCTTTGAGCAAAATAGCCCTGAAGATGATCATGAAATGGTAAATGGGAAAGATGTTGGCCAACTCCTGAAGCAGTGGGGGCATGTTTTCCACCGGCACGCCATAACCGGAGAAAAAGAATTCGATCATCACCCACATGAAGGCCAGCAGCATGCCCTGGATCTGGGTGCGCGCCTGGGCCGAGATCATCAAGCCAATGCTGAGTTCGACGAAGAGGAAGATGGAGGCCGAGCCAAGTAGCAGTGCCCACGAGCCGCGCATGGGTACGCCAAAGCCGAACATGGCCACCAGCAGCATCAGGATGAAGCTGGTATAGGCCAAAATAAGAGGCGGAATGGCTTTGGCGACGATCAATTCGACACGGCGAATCGGCCCCACCATCAACTGCTCCAGGGTCCCCAGTTCTCGCTCGCGGGCAATGGAGACAGATGCCAGCATCAAGCCGATGGCAAAGAGAATCAATCCCAGCTCTGAAGGCACGGTGTAAATCGATTTTTTTAGTTCTTCGTTGAAGCGCACCCGTGTTCGTGGCTGTACCAGGGACAGGACAAGCTCGTTCCCCCCCAGCCACTGGGTCAGGATGTCCAAGCCCTCCTTTTGCACAGTTCCTTCCAGGGCAGCCAATTCAGCCTGCGCCGCAATTGGATCGGAGCCATCCAGAATAAAGCCCAGGGTGGCGGTTTCGCCGGCAGGTGTGCTCAGTTTTTCTCCATACCCGACCGGAATGATCAGGGCTCCGACCACATCGCCATTCTCCACCAGAGCATTGACGGCGTTGACGTCATCTAAATAATGGGTGAAGTCAAATGTCTCGGTGGTCGCCAATTTGGCCAACAGTCTTCGACTGGCAGAGCTGCGGTCCAGATCAACAACGGCGGTGGGCAACTGATCGATGGGGGCTGCTGTGGACCAGGCGACCATCGACATTTCCGCCAAAGGGCCAAATACCACAAACAGAATCAGAATGGGCAGACGAATGATCTGAATTAACTCTTTGACGATCAACGTCCAGGTGCGGCGGATCATGCCTCAGCCTATCTTCTTCTTGAACAAGAGAATGGAGAACAGGGTCATGACCACGAAGACGCCCAACATGAGCGCTGCCTGGGGCCATAGCGCGTCCAATCCCTGGCCCTTGATCATCAAACCCCGCACGATGGCGACAAAGGGTGTGGAGGGGATGAAAGACGCCTCCATCCTGACCATATCGGGAAAGGCGGAGACCGGGAAAAAAATACCGCTGAGAAAGAAGGCGGGGAAGATGAAGATAAGTAATCCGCCAATGGCAGCGGCGGCCTGTGTGGGCAGAAAGATGGAGATGAGCAGAGCCATACTGAAGGCGGCGAGGAAGAAGATGGTCGTCATAAACAAGAACAGCGGGAAACTGCCGCGGAAAGGCACGTCGAAAATGCTGACCGCAGCAGCGGCGCACAAGATGGCGCTGATAAGGCTGAAAAACACATAGGGAATGATCTTGCCGACCAACAACTCCCCCCGACTTAGAGGAGTGGCGAAGATAGCCTCCAAAGTGCCCAGCTCCTTTTCCCGCACCAGAGATGTCATCACGGCCAGCGCCGGCAGGTTAAGCACCAGGGCCAGGAGGGCGGGCACGATGCCGACCTGGTTACTGAGGTTGGGGTTGTACCAGGTGCGGACTCGGAGATCGATGGGTTCCTTGATCGCCGCCAAAGCGCCTGTCCCAGCCTGTCTGCTGAGTATCTCGATCGCCACATCGTAGCCAAAAACCATGCTGCGGCTGAGGATGTGGTTCATGGCGAACTCGGCTGTTGCCGGGTCGGTTCCATCCACCAGCAACTGGATATCGGTCGGCCGGCCCGCCTGGAGCGATTCGGAGAATTCTGGCGGGATGACGATCACGGCCTTGACCAGACTGCGGTCGAACCAGTCCTCGATCTGGGCGTAGCTCTCTGCCGGTTGGCCCACCACCAAATCCTGGCTATTCGAGAGCATCGTCACATAATCCCGTGAGTAGACGCCCCGGTCGTAGTTGAGCAGCGTGATGGGAACCTCTTTGATGTCAACTGCCAGCGCATAGGCGAAGATGATCATCAGGATAACCGGAATGAGCAGGAGTAATAAGAAGGTGGTGCGGTCGCGCAGGATGTGACGCGTTTCCTTCATCATCACGGCGTAGGTCTTTGCCAGACTCATGGCTGTGGCTCCCGCCCAGGTTCTGCACAGAGACCAGCCAGGAACATCTCGGAGAAGAATTCGGCCACGCCGCGCCAATCGAACTGATCAGCCAGGATTGGTCTGTATAAAAACAAGCCATCTCCCGCGGCCATGAATGTGATGGCGACATTGCGGGCATTGACTGGCTTGAATTCACCGCTGGCCACCCCTTGCTCGACGATGGCGGCAATCGCGTCGACCAAAGGCATCATCATCTCCTGAAGCGCTTCGGTGACTTCGGCATCGTGACGCGTCTCGGCATAGAAGTCGATAAAGACGTTGATCAACGCATCTTCGGTATCCATGATCTCGACAAACAGAGCCAAGAGCGTTTTGATTTGGTCTGCCGCGGTGGGAGCCTGCTGAGCCGCCCCCATCATCTCCCCCACCATTTGCTTGAAGTACCACTCCGCCACTGAGATGAGGATGGCCTTCTTGTTCTTGTAGTGCCAGTACAGGCTTCCCTTGCTCATGCCGCTCTCGGCCACAATATCATCCATCGTGGTCAGGTAATAGCCTTTGCGAGAGAAACATACGGTGGCGGCCTGAAGGATCTGATCCCGGCGCGCGGCCATGCGCGCTTCCTTTTTTCCTGCTGTCGAAGTCATCTGAATCTATCTGTTTTTGATGTAGCGCATCAGCCAGAGCACGAGCAATACGCCCAATAATGGTTCGATGATCGCCGCCAGGAACAGCATCAGTTGGCCCATGTTGGGAAACAGCGTCGGCACAATGTACCAATCCATCAAGCCCACCACGATGGCTGTGGCCGCGCCGGCAATGAGATCGCCGTTCAATCCGTATGGACGGTCGCCCTTGAATAGGCTGGTGGCGTAGTAGCCCAGGCCGAGGCCCATGATGATCCAGATAGCGAAGAGGATAAGCAGACTACCCATTGTTACTCTCCTTCGAGACGCCAAGAGAAAAAACTGCTAGACTGACCGGTCAGTCTAGCAACAATAATACGCCCCAATGGCAGCATTGTCAAGATGACTTTCGCCGGCGCCACGGATGATCGTCTCCATGGCCAGCGCGGCCAACAGCAATCCCAGGACGCGATCGGCAACCTCCAGGGCCTTGATGCTTTTCAGTGGGTTACGAAAACGGGGAATTGCCACCACGGGAACCAAGGGGTAGAATATCAGTTGGCACTCTCTGCCAAATCCTGTGAAAGAATGGCGCTGATGATGGATCCTGCACACAACGACGATACTGAACGCAAACTGCAACCGCTCCACCTGGGCGCCGCCTACTACCCCGAACACTGGCCCGAGGAACGTTGGCCCGAAGATGTTGCCCTGATGCAACGGGCCGGATTCAGCGTCGCTCGTTTGGGGGAGTTTGCCTGGTCGACCCTGGAGCCTGACGAGGGAGAGTTCGACTTCGATTGGCTCGACCGGGCCATCACCCTGCTGGCAGATCATGGAATTGCCACCGTGCTGGGAACGCCCACAGCAGCGCCGCCCGCCTGGCTGATCTCCCGCTACCCGGACATTCTACCCATCGACGACAGGGGCCAGCAGGTTCAATTCGGCAATCGCACCCATTACTGTGTCAACTCGCCACAGTTTCACCGGGCAGCCGCTCGCATCGCTGAAAACATGGGCCGCCACTTCGGGGCCAATCCGCAGGTCATCGGCTGGCAATTGGACAATGAGTATAGCCGCATTTGCTACTGCGACCACTGCCGCCAGGTTTTTCAAAACTACCTGCGGGAACGTTTTGACACCCTCGATGCACTGAATGAGCGATGGTCAACCCGCTATTGGAGCCAGACCTACAGCGACTGGTTCCAGATTCCCCTGCCCATCGGGGATCATAATCCAGGCTTGCGCCTGGCTTTCCAGCAATTCATCACGGAGAGCTACCGGCGTTTCCAGCAGGTGCAACTGGCTGTCCTGTGCCCTCATCTACCCGATGGCATTTGGGTGACCCACAACTTCATGAAGTGGTTTGATGGCTACGACCATTACATCCTGAGCGAGGATCTGGACCTGGCATCCTGGGATTGGTATGTCAGCACCGGGCACAACGACTTCCGGGAGTCCGGGGCAGCCCACGACCTGGTGCGGGGTTACAAGCGCAAGAACTTCTGGTTGATGGAAACCCAACCGGGCAGCGTGAACTGGGGCGGAATCAACAAGGCGCTCAATCGAGCTGAGACCCGTCTGCTGGCGTGGCACGCGGTGGCCCACGGCGCCGATGCCATACTCTACTGGCAGTGGCGATCTGCCCTGGGCGGGCAGGAACAACTCCATGGAACCCTGGTTGATCAGTCAGGGAAACCCCGGCCTCTATATGATGAAGTGCGCTGGATCGGCCATGAGTTCTCCCAGGTCGGCCATTTGCTGGCAGGCTCCACGATCAAATCCCAGGTGGCAATCCTGCACGATTTCGACAGTCGTTGGTCTATGCAGTGGCAACCCCACCACCGGGATTTCGACTACGTCGAACACCTGCTGCACTATTATCGCCCGCTGGCAGCGCACAACGTGGGCGTCGACATCCTGTCGGCCGATGCCGAGTTAGACGACTACCGCCTGGTGATCGTACCGGCGTTGACCATCGTAACCGCCGAAGGTGCAGAAAGGCTGCGCCAGCATGTCAAGCGGGGTGGTTATCTGGTACTGACCCTTCGGACTGGAATCAGGGACCGCTACAATGCCCTGTTGCCCATGCGACCACCGGCGGGATTGACGGAACTGGCGGGGGTGGAGGTCGAGGAATACTTCGCCCTGGAAAAACCGATTCCTGTGGAGGGCAATCTGGTGAGCGGCAAGGCCCATATCTGGGCCGAACGAATCACACTGCTCAACGATTCGTCGGTTGTGTCCATGCGATTCGGGGTCTCCAACGGATGGCTGGATGGCCAACCCGCGGTCACGGTTACCCCCCATGGCCGTGGCATGGTCTACTATTTCGCCGCCTATCTCGACGAGACTTCTCAGGCAAAATTCATGGGACACATCGCCCGCACTGCGCTGGTACGCTCCAAATGGAAGGCTCCCGCCGGCATCGAGGTGGCCCGGCGTGTAAGGCCAGACGGCCAGGAGATATGGATCGCCCTCAACCATGAGCTGATGAACCAGCGTTTGCCATTGCCATGGCCCGCCTACGATCATTTGCGCTGCTCCCGATTCGACGGGGAGCTAGCGCTGGGGCCCTATGCTGTGGCCCTCTTGACACAGATCAAGGACGACGCGTGATCTTCGCCCTCATCCAACGGGAATCCACGCCAAAAACAAAGCAACATCCGAACGTTTAGCACATTCAGATGTTGCCATGTCAATTCCACGAAGCAAGCATCAGCGAAGATACAAAGACGTCGCCTTATACTGGGGGAGGTGGGACCCCTATACCGAAAAGCCCGAGCACCCAGTCGAGTAGCCAATAGACGACAGAAATTGCTATCGCCGCCACAATGGCGCCAACAAAACCGTTGACTTCCAACCCGGGGAGGAAGCTGCCACTGAGCATCAGAACGACGGCCGAGATGATCAGTAAGACAACTGCGCTCAAGAACCCGCCTCCGAAGGTAATACCCAAAATACTGAACAACCACATTATGATAGCGCTGACCACGGCAATCACGATTGCGGCAATGATCGCACTTCCGAAACCGTCGACCGAGAGTCCGAGATTGAGCTTATCCACAATTATGAGGACAATTGCGGCTACCACCGCTGCTATCACGGCTCCCACAAGAAATTCTATCATGTGAAACACTCCTTCCTATTTGCGTGAGATGGCTGAAAAGCCAATGCTCGCTTGTTTTTTATTATATCACGCAAACTGAGAATTGTCGAGTTTTTTTCATTGCTGCCAAAATTCGGTTGAACGCAACTCCAGCTCGTAACCCTTTTGAATTGCAGTGCATCAAATTATTCGGTTCCTTCAAGCACTGCGACAGTGCTTTTTCTGTTAGGGAATGCCAGGAACCCCGAAAATAATCACACATCACATTTTCACTCAGGAGAAAGAAAAAAACATGGACAAAAAGACTCTGTTGGCCGGTATTGCCGGATTTCTGATCGGCGTCGTGGTTCTGGGCGTGGTCGCCTTCGTGGCGGCGCCGGGGATCATGATGGTCGAAGACGCCAGCCCTTTGAGCTACGAAAACACCGTCGAGGCAGTGCTGGATGCTACTGCTGAACAGGGTTGGAAAGTACCAGCGACGCATGAAATCAGCACGGCCGTCAATAAGGCCGGTTACGATGTGGCGCCCGTGACGGTTATCGAACTTTGCCAACCGCATCACGCTGCTCGAGTGCTGCTGGAAGATGATGCGCGGATTGTAACCTCGATGATGCCCTGCCGAGTCTCGGTTTACGAGACCAGTGATGGGCAAGTGGTAGTCTCGCGCATGAATACTGGCTTGATCAGCAAACTGTTCGGCGGCACTGTAGCGACTGTGATGGCCGATGCCACCGCCGATACGGAAGTGATTCTCTCGTCCGTTCTCAACTGACGAAATCGATCACCAGGATCAAAAGGCCGGAGCGAAAAACTCCGGCCTTTTTTTGTACGCCCGGCATGGGCGATAGCTAGGAGGTGAAAGTTCTCTGCGGGCGTTGATCCGACGAACCGCGAGTCAAAGGCAACTGCGCAAGTGTGAGCGACCGTGGAGAGGAAGCCGGAGACGAAGCCTAGACTTGATGGAAAAGAACTGCGTAAGAGGCGTGGAGCGCCGGGTGAGCTGGCAAGAGACAGTGAAGCCCCAAAGGATCAAAGCGGCTGCACGTAAACGCAGCAAGGATCAGGCGAAAGTTATCGAACCTTATCCGGGGAGATCTGGTTGGCCTGCGGGCGGATCAGAAGTCAGCAGAGGCCATAGTAGTCGATGGAGTAACGACCATCCAGGGCGGTTGGGGAAACCCAGCTACAGGGCGAAGGGCTAAACGGAAGAGGAGTTGAGTGGAAAGGAGAAGGGAGGCGGTAGAGCAGTCGAAACCTGGCAGGACCAGGCAGGGCGTGGAAGTAACGCTGAAGGCGCGAGGTAAGGGCTCTGGGCGAAGGCCGCCACCGGATCGAATGGAGAGAGAAATGACTCAACACGAAGGTAAAGGACTGTGGGAAGCGATCTTCAGTCGAGGGAATCTGTATGCAGCGCTGCGCCGCGTAAGAGGAAACGGCGGATCGCCAGTTGTGCCCACCATGCCTATGGCGTGTGTCCCTCGGGCAGCGGCGGGACGACCGCGCGAATCATGCAGTCTTCTTCCGTACCTGCCGGCACCACCGGGTACGCGGTCCCGACGTGTGGCAGCGGAACGCTCGTGAGCGGCGGAGGGTTCGCGGCGCGGGACGACCTCATCATCTACAGCAGCTCGGGCCCGTACTCAGGAGATGAGTGGCGGGTGTACGTCAAGAACACGCATCCCAGCTACGATCGGTTACTTTTCGGCTACGCCATCTGCCTGTCGCTGCCAGAGCATACGGTATACCACCTGTACCTTCCTCTAGTTGCAAAAGGTTACGTTCCTTAGCGCTCTCTTTGTCATAGCCCCACGCCCTGTCGGCGATTCTTTCTCTAAGGCGCCGCATAACCCGTCGCTTTGTCTCCCAATGGTCAGGCTGTGGTAGCTGCGGAAGGTTGAGGTAGGTTTGCCAATCGTGCGCCACTGACGTATAATCCTTGTGTGATTTTCATCGAAACCCCGCTATTCACGAAACTGATCCAGGACTTTGTCTCCGACGAAAGCTATTCCGAGCTTCAGTAAGTGCTGATCTTTCGTCCTGATGCAGGTCGTCTCATCCCAGGTGGAGGTGGCTTGCGCAAAATACGCTGGCGCATGCCTGGTTCCGGCAAGCGGGGAGGACTGCGAATCATCTACCATTGGGATGTGCCAAACGACACCACGTACATGCTGTTGGCATACCGAAAGAGCAGGAAAGAGGATTTGACGCCGGATCAACTCAAGCTTCTGCATGATCTAGTGAAGGAATGGCTGGCATGAATGAACAGGATTTTGAAAATCTGGTAGAAAGTATCAAACAGGCAGGTCAGATCAAGCGAGGTGAGCTACAGCCTGGACGCCAGTTTGAGTTCTCGCCACTCGACATCAAGGAGATAAGAAACAAGCTCCACAAATCTCAAAGCGAGTTTGCGCTGATGATCGGAGTGAGCCTATCAACACTGCAGAACTGGGAACAGGGAAGGCGCAAGCCAGTGGGACCAGCCCGTGCCCTACTGCAAGTTGCTAACAAGCACCCAGAAGCAGTTCAAGAGGCGCTGTCCTCGCCATAGTTTTATTCGGTGCCAGGCGCACCAACTTCCAGTGCCCTGCCACACACGGTCTGGAGCCGACCGGGGGATTGGTGCGCTCGGAGAGGTCTCGGATGCGAGGTCGAGTGGATTGAGCAACCTTGTGTGTCGTCCCCCCGGCGGCTCAGCCAGGTCACTGGGCGAGACGCTCGCTGCGCTCGCATCTCGCCTAATGGCGCGCCAGGGAGTTCCGTTATGTAAGAGAAAATCGGTATGGGAACACTGAAAGACATAGAGGTGCTTTACCGCGGCGACATCTACGACATGGCATGTTTGCTCCTGAAGATACACGATGCGAAAGACAAGGGCACGAATCGCCGGTCACGTCACACCATGCACGGTTTAGCGACCACATACGCTATGATAACTGATGTCAGCCCGGATAGAATTCGGGAGATTTTCAAAAGGCACAGCGTGGTACACTTCGGGCAAATCACCAGCGATGAAGGGTGGCAAGCATTGACTCTGGCGCAGAAACTCGGCGTGCGATTAGTTCCCCCCGACGATGCCCAAGTCACATTGGCGTTCGACTGGACGATGCAGCAAGAACGCGCCGCCGCTTACGATAGCTTCTACCTGGCACTGGCCAAGACGTTGCACAGTGAGCTGTGGGCGGCAGATAAGCGGTTGGTCGATGTCGCCGGGGTATCTTGGATACACTTGATACCTGACGCTCTATAAAGACCGTTGATGAAGCTCGCACAGCTTTTTGCAATGAAAATGCCATACGGTTTTTTGACCCCGACCATTCAGAAGTGGTGCGGATTGGTCGCAGTGGTCTGAAAAGTGAGTACTTCGACTATGGACCCGGCGACATTCCAGGGCAGGGCCGCCGGCAGATCTATGAACTCGACTTGCCCAATCAAGTTCTGGAACAGGTTTACTGGAAGAATGCCCTTCGAATTCTGGGGTTGAATGGAGACCACGAGTGACAATTGACAATTAGCCAGGGTCTTCCACAGCATCGTAACACTCAACTCAACAAGGTGCGAATAAACAGGACGCGACGGCCCGGCTCGGCGAAAGGCTGCGCGCACAAGGAGGGCGCCTGTTGTGGTATGTCTGCTGCCAGCCGCCCATCCCCAACACCTTCCTCCATTCGCCCCTGGTGGAAGGCCAACTGCACGGGTGGCTGACCTATTTCCTGAAGCTCGATGGATTCCTGCGTTGGAGTTTCTGCCTGTGGCCAGCGGATCCGTGGAAACAGGTAAGCTGGCGAGCCCCAGGCTGGCCGGCAGGGGATATGTACTTCGTGCTGCCCGGTAAGGATGGTTTCCCGGTTGAAACCCTGCGCTACGAAGCCCTGCGCACCGCGGTGCAGGATTTTGAACTTATCAAGCTGGCAGCTCGATCACTGCCCCCGGACCAGGCCGAGACTGTGATCGGCGAGGCTTTCGGGTTGATTCTGAGAACCAGAGATATCCAGGATTTTGCAGAGGTAGATACGGTAAATGCAGAGAGCCTCTATTCTCTCGATCCCGCTGATTACACGGCTGCCCGTCGCATCCTGTTGGCTGCCATCGAAAGCCACAATAACGAACACGAATGGCTTGGTTCATTATGATGACCGATTTGCTCGTCAGGTTGTATGATCTGGAAAATGACTGGACCTTCATCGCCGATCAGGCCAGACTCGGTCACATTATCCGCAAGCCCATCGGCCCTGAGAAGCAGTTGATCGTAGATTGGGTGCGAGCCAAATTTTCTGACGGCTGGGCGAGTGAAACCGATATTGCCCTTGCCAATTTTCCGTTGAGTTGTTTTATCGCCCAAAAACAAGGCGTTTTGCTCGGATTTGCATGTTACGATGCCACAGCATTGGGTTACTTCGGTCCCATTGGGGTAGATGACTCTTACCGAAACCTGGGGATTGGAAAAGCGCTTCTGGTGGCTTGCATGCTGGACATGAAGCTGAAGGGCTACGGCTATGCTATCATCGGCAGCGCGGGTCCTACAGAATTCTATTCCAGCACATTAAACGTCATTGAGATACCAGATTCAACCCCGGGTTTGTGGAAATACTGGCTGAAGAGATAGTTTGCTTGAAATATGGAGGAGTACGATGGAAAATTCACCCTCGCTTTCTGACGCGACACGAGTGGCACGACTGCAACCACCTGCTGACGTTGTGCGCATGGTGTTGGATACCGACACCTATAACGAAGTCGATGACCAGTTTGCTTTGGTGTATGCGCTGCGATCCCCGGAATGGGTAAAAGTAGAGGCGATCTATGCCGCACCCTATAGCCACCACTCGACCAGCCCCGCTGAGGGCATGGAACTCAGCTATAAAGAAATTTTACGGCTGCTGGAACTTTTGCATATATCACCGGATGGTTGGGTCTTCAAAGGGGCGTCCGGATACCTGAAACCTGGCTTGCAGCCCCGGGAAAGCCCGGCTGCCATCGATCTGGTGGCGCGCGCGATGAACACTCCAAAGGATGATCCGCTTTACGTGGTGGCGATTGGCGCTATCACCAATGTAGCCTCTGCCATCTTGATGGAACCCCGGATCATCGAACGGATTGTGGTGGTCTGGTTGGGGGGGAACGCGCTTCACTGGCCACATACCAGAGAGTACAATCTGGGGCAGGATGTTCCGGCAGCCAGATTGGTTTTCGACTGTGGCGTGCCGCTGGTGCACATCCCCTGTGAGGGGGTAACCACCCACCTGGCAACGACCATTCCCGAGCTGGAGCGATATCTACAAGGCCACAGCGCCATCGGTGATTACCTGGTCGATATTGTTCGGAACTATGAGACCGATCATTTCGGCTGGTCGAAGGTAATCTGGGATATCGCTACGATCGCTTATCTCATCGATTCTGCCTGGGTGCCGGCGCCTCTTATCCACAGCCCAATTCTCACCGATCAGGTCACCTGGAGTTTCGACCGATCGCGTCATCTCATTCGTTCAGCCGCCTTTGTTTACCGCGATCCCATCTTCCGGGATTTATTTACGAAGCTACAAAAAACTGCATAAGTAGCTGTTTGAAAAGGGGTCGAAGGTCTCCCCAGGCCGCTCGAAAGCTGCAATTCAGGCCTGGAAACCCGCCTGATGCCGCGAAGCACACTTTGAAGACCCAACAAGCCCATGAACAAGACTTTTCAAACAGTTTCTAAGAAAAATCTTCTCCAGTGGAGTTGTTCATGACTGCCGATTACCAACATCTAGGAATCTACAGCGATTGGGTTGCAAAAGCCCAGGAACAGCAAACGCTCTACTCACGAATACCACATGGCCCCGAAACCCAGCGAAAAGTGCGCCATGTCTTGGGATTCACCTCCCTCTCTGAAAACCCGGCAGATGTGCAGATCGAAGCCCGTTGGGAACGTGACGGCGTGGCCGGAGAAGTGGTCTCCTGGTCGGTCGGGTATGGCCCGCGCAGCGAAGCATGGCTGTTGAAACCGGCCAATGCCGATGGCCCCCTTCCGGGCGTTGTTGCTCTGCACGACCACAGCGGGATCAAGTATTACGGCAAAGAGAAAATCGCCGCCGGACCGGTGCCGGTGAGGCCCAGCCTGGCTCCGTTGTGGGACCTGGAATACGGCGGGCGGCCATATGCAAACGCTCTGGCCAAAGACGGATTCGTCGTGCTGGTACACGATACCTTTACCTGGGGCAGCCGCCGCTTCCCGTTCCAGGCCATGCCTCAAGAACTCAGGGATTCGGTCACTGTTGCAGATGATTCGCGCCTCTCCTGGCGGCAGGGAAATTATGGGACCTCACGTGAGGCGTCTCAATACGATGAGGCGGCTGCGCTGCATGAGCACCTGGTGGAAAAGTATTGCCGCCAGTTGGGCACTACCTATGCTGGCGTCATCAGCCATGAAGACCGGATTGCGGTGAATTATCTGCAGTCGCGCCCTGATGTGATCGCAGAACGAGTTGGATGTATTGGGCTTTCCGGCGGCGGCTGTCGTTCCGGGCTGCTGCAAGCGACTTGCGATCAAATCAAGGCAGCCGTAGTGGTGGGCATGATGAGTACCTATGAAGCTTTGCTGGATCGCCATATTGCCTCACACACCTGGATGCTTTTCCCAGACGGTTGGGCGCGCTATGGCGACTGGCCTGACCTGGTGGCCTGCCGCGCCCCCTCCCCCCTGTTGGTACAGTACGATTTGCACGACGAGCTGTTCCCTGTGGCTGGAATGCGGGCAGCAGACAAGCGTCTGGCCGAACATTATCGCCAGGCTGGCCATCCCGACGCCTACCAGGGTGAGTTTTATCCCGGACCTCACAAGTTTGACCTGGAGATGCAGGCATCGGCGTTTGCCTGGTTGAAAAGGCAATTGCGCGCATGATGGTATTGTTACCCGGGACGGACTTCTTGCATCTAATATCTTCGATACCCTGATCGCCTGCGATCTCACACCCAATATGCAAGGAGACTCCCCTTATGGATAATATGATCATCGATTTCCCCGGTGGCGCCCGCGTCGACGCCCACTTTGGCCCCTTCAGTATAGTGACTGACCAACCACCTGTTGCCTCAGCCCCCACCCCTTTCGCTACCTTCCTGGCCTCCCTCGGCACCTGCGCCGGCATCTACGTGCTCGGCTTCTGCCAGCAGCGCGGCATCCCAACCGACAATGTCCGTATCGTGCAAAGCCTGGATTCCGATCCCGTCACGCGCCTGACCACCAAGATCAAGCTCGATATCCAGCTTCCAGCGGAATTCCCGGAAAAGTACAAAAAGGCGGTGATTCGCTCGGCCAGCCAGTGCGCGGTCAAGAAGCATATCGAGAACCCGCCCGCGTTCGAAATTTCCACGTCAACCAACGGCACCTGAAAAGGACTGCACTTGGTGAAAAAGGATGAGTGCCCGCAATGTCATTGTCAAAAGCAACAGAGTTCCAGAACATCCTCATCCTGGGCGGTTACGGCAACACGGGATGGCCTATCGCCGAACTGCTCTTGCAGGAAACAGATTACCGGGTGGTGGTGGCTGGGCGGAACCAGGAGAAGGCCGAGATTGCGGCCGCTGCACTCAACAGCCGTTTCGGCGGTGACCGGGCGGCGACCGCTGTTGTCGACGCTGCCAATGCAGAGAGCCTGCGCCAGGCCATGACCGACGTTGGTCTGGTGGTCGTGGCCTCCAGCACGGCCGAATACGTGGAGAACGTCGCCACGGCCGCGCTGATCGCGGGCATCGACTATTGCGACGTGCAGTATGCCACCGCGAAACTGGGTGTCTTGCAGGGGATGGCGGAACGAATCCAGGCGGAAGGCCGTTGTTTTATCACCGACGGCGGATTCCATCCCGGCCTGCCGGCGGCGCTGGTGCGCTACATCGCCCCCCGTTTCGACCAGCTCGACAGCGCCAGGGTGGGCAGTGTCATCAAGATCGACTGGAGCGGCCTGGAGTTCAGCCCTGCTACCATGAAGGAGATGTTGACGGAATTTCTGGACTTCGAACTGCTGGAGTTCAAGGAAGGTGAGTGGCGAAAGGCCAGTTGGTGGTCCATGTGGAAACCGCTGACCATGGACTTCGGCCCCCCCTTCGACCGGCAATACTGCGTGCCCATGTTCCTGGAGGAAATGCGTTCGCTGCCGGAACGCTACCCATCCCTGCACGAAACCGGTTTTTTTGTCGGCGGCTTTAACTGGTTTGTCGACTGGATCGTCATGCCGGTGGGGCTGCCCTTGCTCAAGCTGTCGCCCGATCGGATGGCGCGGCCGGTGGGCAACGTGATGGAATGGGGGCTGCGACGCTTCTCAAGACCGCCATACGGGACACTTCTGAAACTGGAAGCCGAGGGACTGAGTGCGGGCAAACGACAACGCATCGACCTCACTCTCTCCCATCCCGACGGTTATCTGTTCACCGCCATCCCGATGGTGGCCTGCCTGCTGCAATACCTGGATCGATCAGCCAGACGCCCGGGGCTGTGGCTGCAGGCACACATCGTCGAACCGGAACGGATGATGGCCGACATGGAGCGGTTAGGTATCGCCGTGCAGATGGAGCGTAGAGTGGCTGTTTGAAAAAGTGGTGAAAGTTTCCCCAGGCCGCCGTTGTGCCGGCTGGTCCCATTGCCCGTTCCGGAATTGTACTGTATAATTGAGTGCAGGCTCCCTCCGTCCCGTGACTTTCTTGAATCCATGAGCCTGAAAAGATTATCTATTGGAAATGGCGAGATGGGGCGCTGGGAAATCCTGCTTTTCCGTTTTGGTGCGAATGCACCGTCATCAACCATATTCTCTCATCGTCATATTGGAGGCAAAATCATGACCGACAACAGATCCTGGTGGCTGCACCTGATCGAGGCCATCGTAGCCCTGGTCCTCGGACTGTACATACTGATCTCTCCAATCGGCGCCAGCACAAATCTCGGACTGGCCCTGGCCCTCTTCCTGACCGTTGCCGGCCTTGTGCAAACCATCAGTGGCCTCTGGCACAGCGGTAGGTCCGGCACCAAAACCGACATGGTTCGTGGCTTGATCGGCCTGATCGGTGGCGGCGTTCTGCTGCTCCTGTATTTTATGGGTTGGATAGGTCTTACGTCGGGCTACACCATCCTGGCCATCGTGCTGATTCTCTTCGGTGCCGTGGGCCTGTACGAACAATTCTTTGACCGCGGCAGCAAACGACTCAGCTGGATGGCGGTGATCGTCAATGGCCTGCTGCTCCTGCTGGGTGTCCTGGTGTTTGTCTTCCGGACTCAGGAGGCCGACATGGCCCAGTGGGCCGGGATCATCCTGGTTGTCATCGGCCTGGGCATGGGTGCCTATGCGCTTTTCGTGGAGCGGAATGCCGAATCTGAGCCGGAGCCGGAAAAGGTCACAGTTCAACCCGAGAAACCGCTGATCGAACCGGAGGAGCCGCCGCCGAGCACGGAAGTCTAGTAGTTTGCCACTCCTGTTCAGCACGTCGTGGCCAACGAGCCACGGCGTGCTGAATGCTTTCTATCACCCCTCAGCTTAGTCCCCCGCAGGCCCTCTCTGCGCATCAGGCTCCGACTTTCGTACAGCGATCCCAGATTTCGCCAGCATCATATCACGTGTCTCCACGAGGAATCGTCTGCGAGGACATAAGTCATTCCGAATCCAGGTGAAGGAATGGCGAATGGATCCCTTTTTCTGACGCGGAGTTCCCATCCTCAGATGCGAACCTGCACACAAGAGTCGTCCTCTCGAAAGCGAATGAATAAGCCCGCAGGCCGACCAGGCTTGCGGGCTCTTTTTATCTCCGGCGGAGAATTTACCAGGCGTAGGCCATAGGCGCTTCGCCGCCAGGGCCCGGGAAAATCTCATCCAGCTGTTTCAGCACATCCTCATCCAGGGTGATTTCAGTAGCGTGTACCGCACTTTCGAGCTGTTCGATGGTCCGCGGACCGATGATCGGAGCGGTAACCACTGGATTGTGCAGCAGCCATGCCAGGGCAACCGCCGCCGGAGGCTCACCCATTTCCCGACAGAGTCCCTCGTAGCGTTCAAGCTTCTCCCGATTCTCCTCAACCCTCTTCTCAAACTCCTCACCGGTGCGCCGGCCAGTCTCCAGCTTTTCAAGAGCACCGCCCAACAGCCCGCCGGCCAGGGGACTCCAGGGGATCAGTCCCAGACCGTAGTGCCTGCATGCCGGTATGACCTCCAATTCGATCATCCGGTTGTCCAGGTGATAGATGCTCTGCTCGCTGACCAGGCCCATCATGCCCCGCTTCGATGCCTCCTGGCAGGCAGTGGCGATGTCCCAGCCGGCGAAATTACTGGAACCCACATAGACCACCTTGCCCTGCTTGACCAGCGCATCAAAGGCCTGCCAGGTCTCATCCCAGGGGCAATCGAGGTCGATATGGTGCATCTGGTACAGATCAATCCAGTCGGTCTGCAGACGTCCGAGGCTTCCCTCGCAGTGTTTTTTGATCTTCATGGCGGAGAGACTCTGGCCGTCCGCGTTTGGTTCTGACAGATTGGCCTTGCGGGTCACAGGATTGTAAACCTTGGTGGCAAGGACCACCGCATCGCGCCTGCCCCCACCCTGCGCAAACCATCGACCAATGATCTCCTCGGTTGAACCATGTTCCACAGCCCATCCGTAGACGTCGGCTGTATCGAAAAAATTGATACCCAGCTCGAGCGCCCGGTCCATGATGGCAAAGCTCTCTTCTTCTGTGCTGTGCCAACCGAAGTTCATGGTTCCCAGGCAGAGATTGCTGACCAGAACCCCGTGCTTTCCCAAGCGTTTGTGTTCAACTGGCATAATCTTGTTCCTTTCGTGTTATTGGATCTTGTTTTGACAACCGAGGTCTTTCCGTCCCGTGTCGTCGATCAGAATGAAGTCGTCGTGTGGTTTCTCTTACACACCTCCTGAGTCTCCTGCGGCAATGCGAGGGATACTGCGTCCCCCATCCAGCACGAAAGTATGGCCGGTAGCCATGGCGAAGGCAGGGGCACAAAGCAGACACACCATCTCAGCAATCTCGGAGCGCGTCACCAACCGGTTCATAGGTGTGGCGGCTATCGACCGTTGTACAAGTTCATCTGATGACATATCCTCGTTGTCGCCGATCAGATCGGGCGCCAGCGCAAAGACCTGGACCTCCGGTGCGAGTTCCAGAGCCATGGCTTCTGTCAGGTATTGAATTCCCGCCTTGGCAAGGCCATAGACGGAATGGCTACGATGGTAAAGGTCGGTAGCTGCGATATTGATGATCTGACCGCCCCCCTGTTCCTTCATACTGCAGCCAACCAGTCGGGACAGCATGAACGTTGCCCGGACATTGCCCGCCAAAACTCGGTCAAAATCATTCAACGACAGTTCGAGAAAGGGCCTATCCGCATAAGGGCCGACGTTGTTGACGAGGATGTCGGCGCGGCCCATCTGCTGTCGGGTTTCAACCACCAGGTGTTTTGCCTCTTCCGGGCACGTGACATCTGCCTGAATCGGCAGAGCCCGCACCCCCATCGCCTCCAATTCAGCGCACAAGGTGCTGGCCGCCTCGTGGGACCGGTGGTAGTTGACGATTACATCAGCACCATAGGTGGCCATCCGGCGCGCGATGGCCGCCCCCAATGCGCGAGATGCTCCCGTTATCAGACAGACCCTTCCCCTGAGCGCATCTTCTTGCAAAACCTGAGACGTCGAGTTCATGAGCACCTCCTGCACGGATACTCTGGCGGGTTTTGAGGTCGGTGGCCTGGAAGAGAGTTGAGGCACTGAGATTAGCTCTGTGTCGCTGTTGCTAGTTTACACCTATCACCCGGGGGAGTCAATCAGAGCAGAGAAAGGGGGAATCGAAACAGGGATCCATCAAACGCTCTTGCAAACGTTTCCCCAAACGGTCCTCTAACGGAAATCCGATAGGCTGTGGGTGCAGTCGAGCCAGCCAACGGCGGGTCGAAATCCCAGGCTCAATGCGAGACGAAATCGGGACGATTTGAAACACCTTTAAGGAGAAACAACCATGAAACAGGCACGTTTTTTGCTCACGGTCGTTGCGTTGCTGATGGCCCTGGCGCCAGCAGCGGTACTTGCTCTTGACAGCGGAAACTACAGCGGCGACGACCTCTACGATCCCGCAGCCACCCCCCCGGAACTGGGACTGGTTGCATCGGTCAACAACTTCAGCGGCGATGACAGCTACGACCCTGCCACCCAATCGACCAGCCAGCACCGAACCTACGATGATGTCACGTCGGATGCAGTGCAGGAGCTGGCATCCGCTGAAGATCTGAGATGGCTTGACCGTCCTGTGGACGGCGACCAGGGCTACGATCCTGTATCCAGTGGCGGCATAGCGCTGCGATCCAAACCTCACTACTCATTGGTACCGCCGGCAACAACCGACCCAGGCTTGATCGCCATGTACGAACTGGCATGGGACGAGAACCTGCGCTGGCTTGACCGCCCGGTTGCCGGCAACTTGAGTGACGACGACAGCTACGATCCCGCGACCGGGGCCGATAGCGACGCAGCCCCGCTTGACCCAGAGGTCGATGAATTCGGAATTCCCAACTCTCAGAGCGCCGGCGATGCATCCCACGATCCCGGTGTCGACGAGTTCGGCATTCCCTTTACCCAATAAGATACCCGCCGAAATAACCTTTCTCCTGGAAAGCTGATTGGCCAGAAAGGCCGACAGAAAAAAGAACCCATCCGCTGTCGGCTCCGCCGAACAGCTTCCAGGAGAAACTCACCAAAACGAATCAAAAACCCCAGTTCCCATGCAGAAGAAAAAACCATCATGTCTTTTTACAACTTCAGAGAGTTGCGCGAAACTCCAGGAAACTTATCAAACTGTCTTGCGACCAGTTGTGTTTATCGGGTTACCGTTACCCTGCTGGTTGCCATGCTGCTTTTGCAACCGATTGGTCCGCGGGAAACATCAGCTTCCGGACCCGAAGAGGCACCCCTGCCACCGGAGATTATCCAGTCCGATTCCGGCATCGCCATTGCAGCCAGGTCGGGGGCCACAATCGATTTCAGGGTCAACAACGGCAAGCCAATCAAGGGCAACTCCCCAAAAAAACTCGTACTGCCCTACCTGGTTCTTTATCGTAACGATCAGCTAAGCGCCCCGGCGGAACGAACTCTGTTGGTAACTGTGCAGGATCTTTCGGCGTCGCCCTTAACGGCAACCATCGTGCTGGAGCTGGAGACTGAACACGCGGACCCTGACGCCAAAAATGATACGCATCGCCCAATCGTCGTGTGGCAGGAATCGCGGGAGATCGCCAATTCTGATGAGGTTGTTACCTTTGTCCACCGCTTCGACGCGACGACGCCATCGGAATCGTTATCGATCACAACGCCAACGGACTATTATGGACTGAGAATCTCGTTTTTCGATCACCAGGCGGCCGAACCTTCTGAGATCATCGAAATCGACCACGCATTCTTGCTGGAGAATCAGTGGGTCGCCCAGCTTCCAAAGGTCCGGGAGGAAACGCCCGGCGCGGCACCTGACGCGCTGATTATCAACTTCTGTGACATGTTCCCATTTCAAAAGGACAATTGGCAGCCGGCTGGCCGGCTGCTTCGGCAGGATGTCCCCAGGTACGTGGCAACTGAACTCGTCCCTGCCATGATCGAGGCCGTCCGCCTGCAGAGCAACGATTGGGGCTTCACCTGGCACGAAGCCTGGACCAGCTGGCGTTCCGGGCCTGACCGTGAAAATCTGAGCGTAGCCCTTTCCGATGGCGAGACCTGGTTCCATGGCGTGGCTCCGGCCCGGGCCAACTCAACCATTTCCATACGCGTCACGGGAGGGTCGAACACATCCTACGACACACTGACCGACGGAATCGTGGCTGCGTTTCATCATGAACTGTTCCACAGCTTGCAGCGCAGCCTCCACCAGGCTCTGGGCGGCAACGGTGACATCAATGGTCTTGAGGATGCCTGGGATTTTTTTATCGAGGGAACGGCCGTGATGGTAACCTCGGTGGCCCAGCCAGAGATTGAATTCAGCCGGTCATTTGGCTATCGGGCCTATGCCGCCCGCGCCAATGCTTTCCTGGGTGGAATCGGTTCGTCGGACAGCAGATTGAACACCAGCTACGAAGAACTCAATCCCTATCAGGCCGCGCTTTTCTGGCGCTTCCTCTACGAAAAATGTGGAGGTATGGCCAATGGCAGGGAAGATCCCGGCGCAGGCATGGCGATCATCAAGAATGCACTGGCAGCTCTGTTCGACGGCGGCACGATAGATATCGCCACATCGGCTGAACTGGTCACACAGATGAAGAGCGTCATGGATCGGGCGCTGGAGCGCACCCCATCCTGCCCCTTCAGCACCTTCGAGGATAGCCAGCGCCAGTTCTCTATCGCCCTCTACACGTTACGACTGGACCGTGGACGATGCCAACAGCCGGGCCGATCGGATGGGTGCGAACTTTACGACCCAAACCATCTTTACAAGCAGCCATCGACCAGCAAGTTGGTTTTCACGGGAGAACCATTGGTTTTTGGCCGGGAGAGCCAGCCCATTCCCGCCGGGATTCCGAACAGCTTCGGCATGGATTTTGTCGAGATCAACCTGGTGCCGGGAATAACTGAACACTCCCTGGCGATTGAGCTATCGGGGGAACAGACAGGCGCTGCGGTATTTGACCTTCAGGTCCTGGAGATCATCAATACGAGCGGCGATACCAGAGATTTCGCCACAGCACGTGCCGTACAGTCAGCAATCAAAGATGGAGTTCGCCGGCATATCGTCCTGTCACCGGCTGAAGAGACCACCGGATTGGCCCTTGCCATCACTCGAGTGGACAACTTTGAGCAGCTCGATGCCGCGGGCGTCTATACCCTTTCAGTGGAATTAGTTCCCGCGGGAGCTTGATCGTTAAGTTTGGCTGTTTGTGCTGGCACCTGCCAATCGCCATGGGCGCTGAGCCAACACATTGACCGCGCCCCGCTGCCGTTGGACCCAACCCCGCACGGCCAACAGGGGCAAGTTCCGCCAGACGCGCCGGTACTTGATGGCCACTGCAGGTCGAATGATGACGTCGATCATGCCAAACTCGTCCTCCAGAGTCAGGAACCAAAAGCCCTTGGCCGTCGGTGGGGCCTGAAGCACGGTCACCTGCCCCGCAATCCATACCCACTGACCATCGCGGCAATCGTGCAAATCCCGGCTGCTAAACACCCCCTGCTCCCGCAGCCTGGCTCGGTGATGGGCCATCAGGTGCTCGTCGGCTGAGACTCCCAACACCTTCAATTGTTCTGCCAGGGCCTCCAGGGGGCGAAGGGGAGGCAGCTCGGCAGGTGCCGGATCGGGCTTTTCGTCCAGCAACAATGTATCCCGCTCGTAATCCAACAGGCCCAACTGCCACAACAACCCGCGGCGTCGGGTTGTTGTGTGGCAGCTATCAATGGCGCCTGCCAAAATAAGCCGTTCCACCAGGAGACGCGGCAAGCGGGTACGGCGGCAGAAGTCAGCCAGCGACGAAAAGGGTCCATCCCGACGCGCCAACAGGATGCGCTCGCCGCCCTGTTCCCCCACCCCCTTGATCGAAGCCAGCCCAATGCGGATAGCCCCGTCCGTCAGTTGGTACGCCACCCCACTGCCGTTGATATCCGCCGGCAATATGGAAATGCCGCGGCGTTTGGCGTCGTTGATCAGGACAGCGGGACTCCAGAAGCCCATCGGCTGATTGTTCAACAGGGCGGCGTAGAACGCTCCGGGGTGATAACATTTCAACCAGGCGCTCTGGTAGACGATTACGGCAAAAGAAGCCGCATGACTCTTGGCAAAGGCGTAGCCGCCAAAAGCCTTGAGCTGTTCGAAAACAGCCTCGGCCACGTCTATAGGCACCCCCTTGCCTTCCGCCCCTTCCAGAAACACCTTTCGCAAGCGCTCCACCCGGTCCACACCATTTTTGTGGCCCAACGCCCTGCGCAATAACTCCCCCTGTCCGCCGCTGAAACCGGCAAAGTTGCGCGCGATCTTCAGCACCTGTTCCTGGAACACGATCACCCCCAACGTCTCGCTCAGCGCAGGCTCCAGCAGAGAATGCAGGGTAGTGACCGGTTCCTCACCCCAACGTCTGCGCAGATAGGGTTGCACCATGTTGCCCTGGATCGGACCGGGGCGAATGAGGCTGATCTCCACGATCAGATCCTCGAAAGATCGAGGTCGAAAGCGGGGCACCAATTGGGCCTGGGCCCGACTCTCCACCTGGAAACAGCCGATGGTGTCGCCGCTGCAGATCATGCCGTATACGGAAGGGTCGTCGAAGCTGAGGCGGTCCAGATCGGGACGCTGTCCCGTCTCCTCCACGATATCACAGGCATCCTCCAGGACCGACAACATGCGCAGTCCCAGCAGATCGATCTTGACCATCCCCGCTTCTTCCAGGGACTCCTTGTCCCACTGGCAGACGGTGCGATCCTCCATTGTCGCCGGTTCCAATGGCATGATCTCTGGCAACGGTCTCCTGCTCAGGACAAACCCACCGTTGTGAATGCCCAGGTGGCGGGGCAACCCATGGATCTCGCTGCACAATTGCAACATCAACTGCCAGGACTGGCTATCCACATGGTCGGCGAAAAGGGCCAGATCCCGCCAGGCTTCATCGAGACCACGACGATCAGATGCACTGGCCAGCGTGTCGATCAATTCCCGGGGAAACCCCAATGCCTTGCCCACATCCCGCACGGCGCTACGCTGACGAAAGGTGACCAGCGTACAGGCCATGCTTGCGTGTTCCCGGCCGTAACGCTGGTAGACATACTGAATGACCTCCTCCCGCCGGTCAGCCTGAAAATCGATGTCGATATCAGGTAAGGTGGCCCGTTCCTCCGAGAGAAATCGTTCGAAAACCAGATCGTGCTCCAGAGGATCGATGGGCGTGATGTGAAGCAGGAAGGCAACCAGTGAGTTGGAGGCGGATCCCCTGCCCTGGCAACGAATACCCTGCTCCCTAGAAAAGCGCATGATATCCCACACAATCAGAAAATAGTTTACCAACCCCAATCGCTGAATGACGGCAAGCTCATGATCCAACATCCACCGGACCCGCTCAGCCGGTTCTGAGCCGTAGATTTTGGACATTGCCGCCTGGCAAAGCTGTCGCAGGTAACCCCCGGCATCCAATCCTGATGGCACAGGAAAGCGAGGCAAGTCTTGCACCCCGTGCTGAAGAGTCAACTGGCAACGCCGGGCGATTTCCAGTGTACTAACCAGCGCATCAGGCCGATCGGCGAAGAGCTGGCTCATCTGCTCCACACTCTTGAGATAGGCCTCGCTGTTGCCCCGCCGCAAATGATGGCTGGTGTCCAAAGTCGCACGATGGCGGATAGCCACCAATACATCCTGCAAACAGTGCCCATCCCGGCTGGCATAGTGGATATTGTTGGTCGCCACCAGCGGCAAGCGCAGCCCATCAGCCATTGAGATAAGCGCCCGGCTCAAGCGTTCATCCCCTGGTCTGAGCTGCCGCTGCAATTCCACAAATAGACGGTCAGGTCCGAATAGCTCATGCAAGCATCGAGCCGATTCATGGGCAGCCTCCATCTTCCCCGCCAGCAATAAACTGGCAATCTCCCCTTGCCGGCAGCCTGAGAGAGCAATCAGGCCGGCGCTGTGTGCGGCCAGGTGGTCCCAGGTGGCTTCCGCCTTGCCCTTTTCGCAACGCATACGAGCCGTTGTAATGAGTTGGCTCAAGTTTGCATAGCCTGTATCGTCCTCAGCCAGCAGGGTTAGATGACGGCCTCCGGTCAACGTCAATTCCACCCCAACGATCGGCTTGACGCCAGAGCCAGAGGCTGCTCGCCAGAAATCGACGACGCCGTACAGCCCATCGTGATCTGTGAGGGCCATGGCAGGCATCTCCAGCTCAGCAGCGCGCGCGATCAACGCCGCAGGCCGTGAGACGCCATCCAGCAATGAATAGCAGGAATGACAGTGCAGCTCGGCATACATCTCAATCGTACACCCGCTCCAGGTACCAGGCATCCTGTAGCAAATCACGATACAGCACACAGAGCAGACCGTCGGCCGTGGCCACCTGAAAATAGTGGCGCCAGATCTGCCCCGTCCCCTCCGCTGCCTCAGGGAGAGCATCCAGGTCCCACCATTGATCGTGCAAGACCCATTGGTCGACGACGCCATGAACCTGTATCTCCCTGCAGCGCCAGCGAAAGACAGCCGGCCGGTCAGCACTCAGTGCCACAGCGACGGGTGTGCCCTCGGGCCAGAGACGGGTCATCATTCATTGCCTGTGCTGCCTGGCCATTCGGTCAACACGAAACGTTTGGCCGCCAACCGGTTCTCCGGATCCACCAGGACAGCTCGTCGAAAGCAATGGCGTCCGTAACGGACTGCCAGCCGGGCGAGATGCGCGTCCGCTTCCATTTCCTGCGAGTTGGACCAGAGGCTAAGCTGATGCACCGATGGGGAAGTCAGATTGCTCAACGTCAGCACCAGATCGGAAACCGGGTCATGATAGCTCAACCCGCCAAGTAATGTCTCGCTCAAACGGGTCAGGCGCCCTGCATCCGCCGTGGGTTCGGCCAGCCGGCGTCCGCTAACAAGAGACGCCCCATCCACACAGGTCACCTGTAGATCCAGCTGCCCGGCGCGTAAAAATACCCTCGCCAATCGATCACTCAACAAGCCCATTAAGTGAGTAGCCGCAGCAATCAGCGGTTGGAGATTATCGATGGACGGTTCAAATTCCCAGGCAGCCATCTCGCTGCGTTCCCTGTGACCAGGAATCACGGGCCGGTCGTCCTGTCCCCGAGCCAGACGGTGGGCCAGCTGGCCCTCCCATCCAAATTGCTGAAGAACTGCCCGCGACGGCAAGCAGGCAAACTGGCCCAACTGGCGCAGGCCAAACAGATTGAGCCTGCGCCGGGTCTCGTCGGTGATGGGCAGGTAAGCCACCGGGAACCTGCTCAGAAAGCTGCGCTCCGTACCGGATGTCAACACCAGCACCCGGTTCAAGCCCAGACAGAGGGAAGCGATCTCGGCAGAAAACTTGTTAGCCGCAACGCCAACAGTCGCTTCCAAACGGAGTTCGTCGGCGATTAGCGCGCTCTGTCGGCGGCAGATGCGCTTCGCCTCTACATCTTGATCGATGCCACTAAGATCCAGATAGGCAGCACCTGGCTGGGCAGGCTCGACAGCGGGCAATTGACTGTCGAGAAGCGCCGTTGCCGTTGCCGCAGTTTGTCGATACAGGCTCAAGCGAGGCGGCAGGAAAATAGCCTCAGGGCATAACCGCTCGGCGTGACGCACTGACACGCCAGGCCGCACCCCCTCCGCCAGAGCCTCAAGCGAACAATCCATCACGCGGGCTGGGTAGTGTTCACTGGCGATCACCAAAGGCTGTTCGGCCAGTCGGGGGTGCTCACGCCGCTCAACCGCGACCGCCAGGTGGGGAATCACCAGATAGGCCACACGGCCGGACGCGCTCATCGTCACATGCATAGAATGTAATCGAGCTGGGGATCAACGCCAGCTGGCGTTGATCCCGCTTTCACGCACCAGCGAATCTTCATATCCCCGTACGTGCAACCCATTCTTTGCAACCTCCTCTCTCGGCCAGCCGTTCTGCATTCCCCACAATCCCGACGCCAACCACCCATCGATGGAGAATGGGTCGCAGCAACTTTCGCCTACCGGCAAGCCATTCTTTGCGTAGCAATGAGCCGGACAATGGCCGAAGCTCAACAGAAACAGAACATACGTTCCATTTATTATACACGATACGCGGCCAAAAACAAACGACAACGAACAGGTAAACAAGGACCAAGGGAACAAGTAAATAAGTAAATAAGTAAATAAGTAGACAAGTAGACAAGTGTGGCTGCGCAACCCCGGAGCGCTTTTGTTCGCCTTCATGCCCCATGGTACAATTCGATGGTCTGGCCCGCAACCGATAACGAGATCAAGCGAACGGAGAAACGCTACCACCAACCATGCAAAACATACTCAGTGCAGGTTTCGTCTGTGGGGACCTGGTGCTCAGGCCCGTCGATAAGTTACCCCCTACCGGTGGCAATCGTTTCGTCGACGATGCCAGGCTGACCATTGGAGGCTGCGCGGCCAACGCAGCGGTGGCGTTTGCCCGACTTCTCAGGCCAGTGGGAGGCAGCTCCGCTCTTCTTGGCCGGGTGGGGGATGATGCCCTGGGCCAATCCCTGATCGATCAGCTCACCCAGACAGAGGTGAATACGAGCTATCTGCAATCCACTCCCGGCGTGGCAACAGCCATCAACACGGCTCTGGTCTCCAGCACGGGTGAACGCAGCTTCTACGTCTTCCCCGGCGCCTGCGACCACCTCTTTGCCGATGACCTGAGCGACGAGCGTCTAAGTCGATTCGACCACCTGCATTTGGCCGCCATCGGCGCACTGCCCAATTTGGCCGGGAAAACCGCCGCCGATGTTGCTCGTAGAGCCCGCGCGCTGGGTTTGACAGTCAGCCTGGACGTTACGCTCAATCCACCCCGTGACATCGCCGCCGATGTACGTCCTATCCTTCCTTTCGTAGACCTCTTTTTGCCCAACCTGACCGAGGCTCAGGCGATCCTGGAAAAAACGGCCCTGGACGACCTGCTAGATCAAGCATTGGCAGATGGCGTTGGCCTGGTGGGAATCAAACAAGGGGAGGCCGGATGCACGCTGGCTACTGAAAAAGAGCGCCTTTCTCAACCAGCATTTGACGTCCCGACATTGGATACATGCGGCGCGGGTGACTCATGGTCTGCGACAGTCGTATACGGTTGGAAGGAGGGATGGTCGCTCAATGCCATGGCCCGGATTGCCAATGCAGCAGGTGCGCTTTGCTCTGCCATCCCGGGATCTACCCTGGGTCTGACCGATGCCAAAACGCTGCGGTACTTCGCCGCCCGAACTCGCCTCCGCTAGGGATCAAAAGATCCAAATTGCCACTGTTTGCGGAAAAGGTTACAATAGGGGCCAATATCTTCCATTCAGAAAGGATCATCGATGACCGTTGATTTCCTCGCGCAGCAGCAAGCTTATGCCGATTTGATTATTCATGGTGGGGTTAACTTTCAGCCGGGCCAGGGGTTGCGCGTCCGGGCCGAGCTGGGACATCGGGATTTTGTCCGTCTTCTGGTTGCCGCAGCCTATGATGCTGGCGCTCGCCACGTGGACGTGATGTGGACCGATCCTATCACTGCCAAGGTCCGCTTTGAGCATATCGATCACGATTACCTCGGTTACCTCCCGGAGTTTGAGGTTGCCCGCGCTCACGAACAACTGGATGACCGCTGGGCCCTGGTATCCCTCACCGGGGATGAATACCCCGACGCCTTTGAGGAGATCGATCCTGCCATCATGCGCCAGGATCGGCTTGGGCGCATCCAGAAGCTCAAATTCTTCCAGGAACGGGTGATGAACAATGAGATATCCTGGTGTGTGGCCAGCGTGCCCGTTGCACCCTGGGCGCAAAAGGTGTTTCCCGACCTGGACGCCGACAGTGCGCTCCAGCGCCTTTGGCAGATGGTATTGTATACCTGCCGCGCTGACCAACCTGATCCAATGCAGGCCTGGGCCGACCACGACGCCAACCTGAAAACAGTTGCGGCCTTCATGGACCGCCACCAGGTCCGATCGATCCGTTTCCTGGATGAGACGCCCGGGCCCGATGGCAGACCATCATCCGATTTGACGGTTGGCCTGACCGATGCCCCCAATTGGAGTTGTGGTTCCTCCGACAATGCTGAGGGCCGTCCTTTCTTCGCCAATATCCCTACGGAGGAGATCTTTACATCGCCCCATAAGGATAAGGCCGAGGGCTGGGTTCGCACGTCCAAACCAGGCTTTCCTTTCGAAAGGGAGCTGCTCGATGCCTACTTCCACTTTGAAAATGGCCAGGTGGTCGAGTGGCACGCTGAAAAAGGACAGGACGCCCTGGATCAGATGTTTGAGATGCCGGGCGCACGCCAGCTGGGCGAACTGGCCCTCGTCGATGTGCGCTCACCTATCAATCAGAGTGGTCTGATATTCCACAACACGCTCTTCGACGAAAACGCCGCCTGTCATATTGCTTTCGGCCGCGCCTACCCCGAGGGGGTTAAGGACGGCAACAAAATGACCCAGGAAGAGCTGGAAGAGATGGGGGTCAATGCGGCGGACACGCATCAGGATTTGATGATAGGCACCGATACGATGACAGTCATCGGCATCTGCGTGGACGGCAGCGAAGTTTTGATCATGAAGAACGGCATGTTTGTCGACGAGGTAGTCGCCTGACACCTGTCTGAGGACTCGATGTTACTCTGAGTTGACTAAAGCGCACGATGTCTTCTGGCACGTGGGCAGCGAGAAGCCTGAAAGAAACGAGCACCAGCCATGCACATCAAGATCGACGTAAACGGCGAGAATCGTGAACTGGAAGTTTTGCCCGACGATACCCTGTTAACGATATTGCGCCGCGCCGGACTTTACAGCATCAAACATGGCTGTGAGACCGGCGAGTGCGGCGCCTGCGCCATACTCCTGGAAGGCACGCTGGTCAACTCTTGCACCCTGCTTGCAGCCCAGGTGGACGGCAAACGAATTGAAACGCTGGAAGGTCTGGCACCCGAATTGCCCGGGCAGCGGGGAGACATGCACCCTCTTCAGCGGGCCTTTGTAGACACCGGCGCCATCCAGTGTGGCTATTGTACGCCCGCCCAGATTCTGGCCGCCAAGGCTCTGCTCGAAAAAGAACCGACCCCGACGGATGGACAGATTCGGCAGGCTCTGGCGGGCGTTCTGTGCCGCTGCACTGGTTACATCAAGCCGGTTGAGGCGGTCCAACGGGCTGCTGCAGTGCTGCGGGGCGAGGAGGTACCGCCGGTGGAGGGGCCAGCCACCATCCAGGCTTCAGACAATCTTTTCATGCCACCGCAGGAGCCGCTCGATCCCCCTGCGCCCGCCCCCAACGGCAAGGCGGTAGACACCCGCACCAAGCCCAAGATTCTGGTTGTCGTTCCACCTGAAACCCAGGTCGTCAACAAGCCTGAAGTCAAGGTAGATGCCGTAAAGCTTGCCAAGGGCCGTCCTGTCTTCAGCGACGATCTGGAGCTTCCTGGCATGCTCTACGGAGCCTTGCTCACCAGCCCCCATGCCCATGCCCGAATCCGTACGATCGATACGAGTCGGGCCGAGCAGCTGCCGGGTGTCCATGCGGTGTTGACCCACAAAAATGTGCCGCGGGTCATGCACGCTTCTGGTGGGCAAAGCTATCCCAACCCCCATCCTTACGATCAGGTCGTATTGGATAACAAGGTTCGCCACTACGGGGATCGAGTGGCTGTGGTAGCTGCCGAGACCCCCGAGATCGCCCAGGAAGCCCTGTCGCTGATCAAGGTGGACTATGAAGTCCTGCCTGCGGTGCTTGATCCGGTGGCTACCATGCAGCCTGGTGCGCCGGTTATTCATGACGAGCCCGATGCCATCGGAATACACGATGCTCAGCGGAACATCGTGCACCAACTGGATGCCAGTTATGGTGACATGGAGGCGGGTTTTGCCGCTGCCGACCATATCTTCGAGCGTGAATACCGCACCCACCAGGTGCAGGCGGCCGCCATCGAGCCGCATGTCTGCATCACCTGGTGGGACGAGGATGACCGCCTGGTGGTTCGTACATCCACCCAGGTGCCCTTTCACGTGCGTCGCATGCTGGCGCCCCTGATCGGCCTGCCGGTGCGCCGGATTCGGGTCATAAAACCGCGACTGGGCGGTGGATTCGGCGTTAAACAGGAGCTGCTGATCGAGGATCTGTGCTCGTTGTTGACAATTGCCAGCGGGCGTCCCGTTCGTATCGAGTATACCCGGGAACAGGAATTCACCAGCTCGCGCAGTCGCCACCCGCAGGTTCTGCGCTACAAAACAGGCGTCCGCAACGATGGCACCCTGACCGCCATGCAACTTTACATGATCGGCGATACGGGCGCCTATGGTACCCACGGGCTGACCGTCCAGATGGTTGCCGGTTTCAGGGGTTTGACAACCTACAAGGCCGACGCCTTAAGCTGGCAGTGTGACGTCGTCTACACCAACCGGCCAACGCCAGGCGCCTACCGCGGTTATGGTGCGCCCCAGGCCCTCTTTGCGCTGGAAACACACATGGAGGAGATCGCTGTTGCTCTCGACATGGATCCGGTTGACTTCAAACGAAAGAACTGGGTCAATGAGGGCGACGAACTGGTGCTGGCCCGTGCCATGGGCGAAGGGCGCGAGGGCTTTGAGCAATGGGTGCACAGCTCCGGCCTGGAACAGTGCGTGCAATCTGGCATGCAGGCAATCGACTGGCAGCGCCGCAATGATACCAAATGGCGGACGGTGCCCGGTAAGCCCCATCTGCGCCGCGGCCTCGGTTTCGCGGTCTGCATGCATGGCTCAGGCATCGCGGGTCTGGACATGGCTGCCGCCAGTATCAAACTCAACGACGATGGTTCCATCAACCTCCTGGTGGGTGCAACTGATCTGGGCACCGGTTCGGATACTGTCCTGGGCCAGATCGCAGCAGAGACCCTGGGCGTGCCGTTGGAAGATGTGATCGTCTATTCTTCCGATACTGATTTCACCCCTTTCGACACCGGAGCGTATGCCAGCAGTACCACGTACATTTCAGGCGGCGCCGTTCTCAAAGCCGCCGAAGAGATTGCTGAGCAGATACTCAAGCATGCGGCCATCCACTTCTTCCCCAAGGTAGACCGGGAGCGTCTGTGGCTTGAGGACCGGCAGGTGTGCGCGCCGGGAGGCGAACGGGTATCCCTGGAGACGGTAGCCTTGCACGCAACCCATCAGGCTGACCAGCATCAGATCATGGCAACTGCCAGCCATATGAGTTATCAAAGCCCGCCGCCTTTTGCCGCTCAATTCGCCGAGATCGAGGTCGATGTACAGACCGGTGAGGTAGTTGTCAAACAACTGGTCATGGCGGTGGATTGCGGCGTTGCCATCAATCCCATCACCGCGGCGGGACAGGTGGAGGGAGGCATGGCCCAGGCGCTCGGTTACGCCCACAACGAGGAAATGGCATACGACGACGAGGCGCGCCTCGTTACCACCGACTTCCGGACCTACCCGATTTACCGGGCCGATGAGATGCCCGAACTTGGCGTCATTCTGGTGCAGACCTACGAACCCAGTGGTCCATATGGCGCCAAGGCGATTGCAGAGATTCCCAAGGATGGCGTGGCCCCGGCGTTGGGCAGCGCCATCTTCGACGCCACCGGCGTTCGCATTCGCGAACTGCCCTTTACACCAGAGAGGGTCTGGCGGGCCCTGCAAGACGATTGAGAGCACGTATGAAAAAACAGGTCCGGACAGCGATCATTGCGGTCATCATCACAGCACTGCTGGCGGGCTGCGGGGGTAGAGCCGAGCCAACTCCCACAAAAACACCGCGCCCACTCCCCCCGACCACTCCCTTGCCGAGGGCAACCTCAGGGGCAGCAGCCCGCGCCCCGGCCAGTGAACAGGTATCACCCCTGCCAACACCAACAGCACCACAGTCTTCCCTGCCTACGCCGACGGCCCCACAGTCTCCCCTGCCAACACCATCTGAGACCACCTTCCCCCGGATGCCCGCTTCGTCGGCGATCTCTTTTGATCTCCGGGAACCGGTTCCCGTACTGGCCGCCGACCTGATCTGCGATTCAGAGTGTAACGTGGGAAAAACGAATAGCGTCGGGCTGGTCATCCTGGACCTGGAGGCAAAGCAACTGGACACTTGGGTTACCAACCTGGATCCCCTGGAGGGCCAGGAATACGAAGGATGGCTGATCGACGAAAACAGTGTGGAAAGCGTGGTGCGCTTCAACACCAGCCCCGCAGGCATTTCAGGCCAGTATGTCTTCCTGACAGGTATGGCAGACGATCCCTGGATGGCCTTTGAACTTAGCGTCGAACCGGAGCCTGATGAGAGCATTGTGCCCTCGTCGGACCGATCTATTGGCGGCCCGCTGCGTCGCACAGCCATGGGTGAGGCGCTCTACCATGGATTCTTCCTGCCTTGCCAGGGCTGCCACGGGCGAAACGGCGAAGGTGGCGAGGCAAGTGCTTTGAAGGATACAGATCTCACCTTCGATCAGTTCCTCGATGCAACCCGGCAGCATGATGGGATCGAAATCCCGGAGGCAGTGGCATCCACGGGGGATCTGCGCCACGTCTATTCATGGCTGGTATCATCTCAATGAACGGAAATCATCATGTCACTGCAATCCTATCTTGATTTTGCCACGGAAACAGCCTACCTGGCGGGAAAACTTACGTTGGGCCATTTCCAGGCTGGCGTTCGTCCTGACTTCAAGGCGGATGACTCGCCGGTAACCATTGCCGATCGCGAGGCTGAAGCGTTGATTCGCAGCCGCATCGAAGAGCGATACCCGGGTCACGCGATCATCGGTGAGGAATTTGGTGTCAAAGAGGCAGACGGGGCGGCCTTTCGCTGGTTTATCGATCCAATCGACGGTACCAAGTCGTTTATCCGGGGCGTGCCCCTCTACGCTGTCCTGATCGGCCTGGAAATCGAGGCAACGGTCGAGGTTGGTGTGGCCTATTTTCCGGCCCTGGATGACATGGTCTATGCCGCATCGGGACTGGGGTGCTGGTGGAATGGCCGCCGCGCCCGGGTCTCCCGGCTGGATTCGCTTGACAGGGCTTTTTCCGCCTTCAGCGATGTGGGCAGCTTTGCACAGTACGGCCGACAGGACGAATGGCAGCGCCTATCGAATACCGTCTATGTCCGCGCGGGTTGGGGTGATGCCTACGGTCATAGCCTGGTAGCCACGGGCCGGGTCGAACTGATGCTTGATCCCATCATGAATGCCTGGGACTGCGGGCCCTTTCCACCAATCCTGCGCGAGGCAGGCGGCTACTTTGGCGACTGGCAGGGAAACGAAACGATCTACGCCGACGAGGGGCTGTCTACGACGCAGGCGCTGTTGCCCCAGGTGCTTGATCTGATCGAGGGTTGAGTGTCTCAGTTGAGCTAGATTTCTGAGAGTCATTGCGAGGAGATCGAGCCTGTCTACCATGGAAAGCGTGCCCTGCTTTCCATCGAGCGAGATCGACGTGGCAATCTCTCTCTGTAGGCGCAACTACCAGGTCTCTCCCACGGAATCGGTTCGAGATTGCTTCGACCCCAGTCGGAGATTCAGCTATTCGAACAATCGATAATGGGTCTCGCAATGACATTTCGGCTTTTCACTATTCAGATCATTGAGGATGCGCATGACCATCGAAAACGCGCTGCGAGCGCTGGTGGAGGATAAGGTACGTCAGCAACAGTTTTCCGGCGCAATGCTGATCCGGCACGGAGGACAGGATCTGGTCCGGGATGCTTATGGCTGGGCTCACCGACCATGGTCGGTAGCAAACCAGGTAGACACCCGGTTCAGACTCGCTTCCATCGGCAAGTTGTTCACCGCGGTGGCTGTCCTGCAACTTGTCGAACAAAAAATGCTTTCCCTTCATAGCAGTGTCATCGAGACGCTGGGCCTGCAGAACACGACGATACCCGCCAAGGCCACAGTCTTCCACATGCTCACCATGACCTCTGGCATCGCCGATTGGTTTGATGAGGATGCGCCCGACTGGGCTGCCGCCTGGGATGCCCTGTGCCGCGAGTATCCCATCTATTTGTTCCGGCACAACCGGGATTATCTGTCCCTCTTCCAGAACGAGACACCCTTGAGGCCTGTTGGCGTGAAGCACCAATACAACGGCGCCGGTTATATTCTCCTGGGACTGCTGATCGAACGACTCTCAGGCATGGATTACTTCGACTACGTCCGTCGCAATGTTTTCGAAAGAGCGGGCATGTCGCGAAGTGGTTTTTTTGCTCTGGATGGGGTTGATCCGGAGGTGGCTGAGGGCTACATTCCCCTCACCGATGATAAGGGCCAGGTCATCGGCTGGAAAAAGAACATCTACTCAACAACCGTTGAGGCTGCCGCCGATGGTGGTGCAACCTCAACCCTGGATGATTTGAGCCGCTTCCTGTCGGCGCTTCGCAACGGACAGTTGCTGTCCCCGGAGTTGACCGAAAAGATATCATCCCCCCACGTGGTCCAGTTTGAAGGGAAACAGCGGGGTTACCAATGGCGCTACGGCTTTGGCAACATGTTCCTGCTCGACGACGATGATCGAATCGTGCGGTGGGGACACACCGGGGAAGAGGATGGGGTAAGTTGCCGGGTGTATTATTATCCGCTACAGGATCTGGAGCTGGTTGTCCTGGGCAACCAGAGTTGGTGTTCTGGCGAACTGGTTTGGGACATACACGATTTGATTTTCAGGGAGTGACTGGTGCTTTATTTTACTTCTCTTCCTGCGTACTGGCGTTTATAGTATTCCTTGTAGTGGTCGCCGCTCTTGATCTTGCGCCACCACCATTCATTCTCCCTGTACCAGGTCACCGTATTGATGATAGCTTCCTCGCAGGTGTGGCGACTTTCCCAACCTAATTCCTCCAACTTTTTTACATCCAGGGCATAACGCCGATCATGTCCGGGCCGATCGGTGACCGGTTGGAGAAGGCTATAGGGTTTTCCCAGGGTATCCAGGATAAGATGGGCCATGTCGATGTTGCGCATCTCACTGCCCGTTCCTACGTTATAGATTTCACCAATCTGTCCGCGGTGGAGTACCAGGTTGACCCCCTCGCAGTGGTCAAAGACAAACTGGTAGTCGCGCATTTGCCTGCCGTCGCCATAGAGGGGCAAGGGCAGATCGTCGATCGCATTGGTGGTGAAGAGGGGCACGACTTTTTCCGGATACTGGTATGGACCCACGTTGTTCGACCCGCGGGTAAGGGTTACCGGCGTTCCGAAACTGGTGTAATAGGCCAGACACATCAGATCACCGCCCGCCTTACTGGCTGAATAAGGACTGCGGGTGTGAAGGGGATCTTCCTCGGTCGAACGACCTTCCAGAATCTGGCCATATACCTCATCGGTACTGATCTGATGATAGCGCCCTACATTGAACTTGCGTGCCGCTTCCAGCAGGACATACGTACCGAATACGTCTGTTTTCAGGAATTCGTCAGGCTCCATCAAAGAGCGATCCACATGGGTGGCCGCCGCGAAGTTGACGATCGTGTCGATGCTGTAAGTTTGCATGGCTTGATCGACGGCGTCGGCGTCGCAGATGTCAGCTTGCACGAAGCTGTATCGAGGGTCGTTCTTCACGTCCAACAGGTTGTCCAGATTGCCGGCATAGGTCAACTTATCGAAGACCAACACCTGGTAGTCGGGATACTTGTCCAGCAGATAACGCACGAAATTGGAGCCGATGAACCCGGCACCACCTGTAATCATGATGTTACGCATGATCCTTTGTCTCCTTTTTCCTCATGAGTGCTGAGCCTGTCCGGTAATGCTCTCCAGCCAAACGCTTCGACCGGGAGCAATCTTACTCGGGCGCCTGTAGATCACATCCAGCGTCAAGGTTGGCATCTCTCGAGGAAGCCGCTGCAAAGCCTGCGCCATACCGGGTGCAAGTTGGAAGCAAGGGGAAGGACGATGCTGGATTCGTTCCTCCAGGCCTCCCAGGGCTCCCAGCACATCGATCTCATCTGTTAACAGATTCAGCGTCTTCTGGATCGCCCTCTGCGCGTCGTTCAACAGTGTTACCATACGCGGCGTGGTTTCATGGACGAAGTGATGCCAAAAGGCATCCTGTATGTTTCCAACTCCCGCATGATAGGCAGGCAGGAAAGAATGGACCCAAAAGCGCTCTGCGGCACGAAAGACAGGAAGCAGAAGGTCGGCATACAGACGAACCCGGACCACATGGCTCGTTTCCTCTACCCGGCAGAAATCACGCATGTGAGCGGGATACAGATCGAAATAGGGCGCTGCTTCAAACAAAGGCCAGTTGCCATAGGCATCCCCGAGACGACTCAGTTTCTGAACCAATTCATGAACCACCTGAACCGCTCGTCCTGGAAGTTCATCCAAAGGCAACTCCCCATCGATCAGATAAGCTGGAACAATGGGCGCCTTCTCGATATATTCAGCTGCTGAGCGAATGCGCCACGCCTGGTTGCTCTGCAAAATGCCTGCAACCAGGGCGGGAAGGGAACTTGGCAACTCAAACTCCGCGATATGGACATGAAAGAAACCCGGCTTCTCGCGCCCCAACGCCGTTGAACGGTAAGGGCCGACCCCCCGGTGTTGATCAGGATGCCTGGAGCCACCAGGTTTCTGGCTTGAAATTACAGAATGCCGACCTGACTGTGATCGCCAAGGGTCAGCTTGTATGCTTTGGGCTTGAAGGGCGAGCGATTCAGCGCCACGTGCCTGCCAATGAGACTGTCGGCGATCCGCACCGGAATACCCTGAATTCGAGAGTGTTCCAGAACGATGGAATGTTCGATTTCACTATCCTCAATCAAACAGTGGTGGTAGATTGAGGTGAAAGGCCCGACGTAGGAATTGACGATGCGAGTGTTCTTGCCAATGATCGCAGGCCCTCGCACGACGCTGTTGATGATCTCGGCGCCATCCTCAATCGTCACGTTGTCGTTTACCTGGCTGTCTTTGCTGACAAAGCCTCGGATCTGGTGATCCAGTTCTTCCAGCACTTTGTCGTTGGCATTGAGCATATCATCAGGGCGACCGGTGTCGATCCACCATCCCCTGTGGACATAGGGATGCACGGCATGGCCTTGATCCACCAACCACTGAATGGCATCGGTGATCTCTAACTCCCCGCGCCAGGAAGGCTCAATGGCGTCAACAGCCTCGAAAACATGGTGATCGAACATGTAAATTCCAACCAGAGCCAGATCGCTCTGGGGTTCCTTGGGCTTTTCGATCAGACGTTTGATGGTACCGTCGTCGGACAGCTCGGCCACGCCATATTGCTCCGGCTGTTCTACCCTGGTCAGCACAATCTGGCTATTCCAGATACTGTGCTCAAACTGACGAATCAACTCACTGATCCCACCCTCGATGACATTGTCTCCAAGAAACATAACGAAACGATCGTCTGCCAGAAAATCCTGGCTGATCTTGACAGCGTGGGCCAGACCCAGCGGCGCTTCCTGGGGAATAAAGGTCACATTGACATCCCAGCGCCCACCGCGTCCGACGGCCTCACGAATCTGCCGGGCGTTGTCGTCCACCCCTACCACGATTCCAATATCGGTGATACCCGCATCCCGAATGGACTCAATCACCCGGAACAGTACCGGCTTATTGGCCACCGGGACCAATTGTTTGGCACTCGTATAGGTCAATGGGTAGAGCCGGGAGCCCTTGCCTCCACTTAGAATCAAGCCCTTCATTGGTCATATCCTTGCAGTGCAGCATCGGCGGTCACATTATCGAGCACAACGCCGATAATGTTTGCGCCTACCTTTTCCAGGTGTTCCTTTGCCCGCCGCGCCTGATCCCGTTTGGTCTGACCAGCCTTGACCACCAGCAGTACGCCATCGACCTTGGAGGCCAGGACTGATGCATCCGAAACAACCAGCACAGGGGGGACATCGATCAGAACCAGGTCGGCCAGTGTCGACAGTTCCGCAATCAGGTCCTCCATGCGACGGGAGGCCAAGACCTGGGAAGGGGTTGCAAGCTGCGGGCCACTGGTCAATACGCGCAAGTCGGCGACGTCAGGAACCGTCTTAAGCACGTCCGCAGTGTCAGCCTTGCCCTCTACAACACCGCTCACGCCCAGGTCATTGGAAAGACCAAAGAGCTGATGCTGTTGCGGTTGGCGCAAATCGGCATCCATAACGACCACCTTCTGGCCCATCTGGGCAGCCACCACGGCCAGGTTTGCCAGGACAAGGGATTTGTCCTCGCTGGCCGTGGATGAGGTGATCAGAAACTTGTGCGACCCCTGCCCTCCATTGGAGAAGGCAAGGTTGATATATAACTGGCGATAGGCTTCAGCCGCCGCTGAACCAGGTGAAGTTAGCGTGATGAGTTGTTTTGTCATGGGATCAAATCACTTTGTCGTTCTTGCCCGCCAGTTGGCGCAGCAGTTCCGTCTGGCCTGTGTGATAGGTTTCATGCCAAGCCAGACCGGCAATAGCATCACTTATGCTGCTTTCCCGACCACGGAAAGGCACAATTTCGGCAAGCTGTGCTTCGCTGGCCTGGCCCAAGGAAACGGCAATCAATTCCTGGGAACGCTCCAGCGTCTCCAACAACGTGGCAAGGGAAAGTGCGCCGCCACCAACGACGATCGGCTCCGAACCAGTCTGATAGAGTGCCGTTTCCGCATCACCCCACAATGGCTCCTGTTCCAATAGCACCAACATTCGATTGCGGCCAACGACGATATGGCCAAGAACCCAGTTTAGACAGTTCCCGGAAAAGGGTGGTTGCAGGTAGCTATCCTCGTCGGTCAATCCATCGACCTGCCGTTGGATCACCCATAGATTTGCGCCCAGGGTGCCGGTTAAATCCTGTTCCACTGCCATTTCAGTGTCTCCTGGTCACGATTGAGCTGTTGTCGCGGGTGTGGCGGTACTGCTGCCTCGCGTTCCCCGCTGGCTTGCCCTGGCCGCCTAGCCCTGCTCGGCAGGAATCGTGCCCAACACGTTCAGCTCCAGGGTCCGTTCCACTGCCGACGGCGTGCGCAAAATATCTGCCTCAAGCCACTCCAGGCCGAAAACAATCAAGAGTCCCAGCAAGGCGCCCAACACGGCGCCGGCAATAGCATTGAGCAACGGTTTGGGCTTAAACAGCGGCGCATCGATGATATCGTCAACCAACTTCACCTCGATGCGATCCTGTTTGTCCTGTTGTTGATAGTAGGCATTGCGCTCGTCCACAAACTCATTGGCGAACGCCAGCGCGATATTTGTCGCCACTGCCGGTTCCTGATCCTCGGCCGTAATCTCGATAAGGAACTGATCACCAACCGGATTGACCTCAACTTTGGAGAGCAAATCGTAGGTAGACAGATCGAGCTGGGCGCGGTCGATAACACGGCGAGCGGTCTTGTGGGTCTTGATGTTGACGGCAAAATTGCGCATCAAGTCCTTGGAGATATTGCCCAATCCCCAATCGGGACGGGCAGGCACCACACTGACCGACACTTTGGCCTTGTAGGTTTTGATCTGAACCTGACTGATACCAAATGCAGCAGCCCCCGCCAACAGTGATAGCACGATAATAATCCAGCCGCGCTTTCGCAATATTTCCAGGTAATCACGAATTTCCATGGTCGGTTCTCCGTTTTGAGCAACGGGCGGGATTCTACCACAATCCCGATCAAGCTCAAATTCGCCCTGGTGCCGCTATCGGCTGCTTAGCCGCCGGAGCGGTGCTTGGGTATTTCGGCGATCACAGGTAACCCTAAACTTTCCACGTCACTTTCATCCCGGACGCGATCATCCAGATAATCTACCAGGAAGGCCAACGCGATGCCGGCAGCGAGAGCAATCAGCAGGCGCAAAGGCAGGTCAAGACGATCACTGAGACCAGGCCCTACCTCGCCGATGCCACCCCGATTGATCAAATAGGCAGCACCATTTTGGGCGAACAGACGCGGCATGAAATCAGCTGCCTCTTCCTCGATAGTTTCGATCACCGCGTTGACGATGTCAGGCAACTCATCAGGATTTCCCCAGGTTATACCCACATTCAGGATGCGATGCAGTTTACCTGCCTGAGTAGAGCCTTGAATGGCACCCGGGGGCACGTTGATCCCCTGGACCGCCAGGCGCTGGCTGACGGCAGCAGCAAATTCGCTGCCCCGAACGACCTCAGCCATGTCGTCGATCAGATACTCCGAAGCAAGAGCCGTATAGTAGTTCTCCTCGCCATCGGCCGGTTTCTCAGGCTCAAAACCGACGCTGAGGCTCAACGAGGTTACATATTGAGGCGGACTGGCCTGCCAGGGGCGCTGCGTAAGCAGCGAAAAGACCAGCACCAGGCCCATCAGAAGGGCGGGAATCCACCACCAGCGACGGATAATGGTCCAATATTGACGCAGTTCCATAGGCTCTATGCCCAGTGAGTTCGGAAAGAGATGCCGGCCTGGTGTTCCACGAGCCTGGCCTCAACATAGTTCATCAGTTCAAGGCGGAAGCGCTCCTGGGAAAACCGTTCAGCATTCTCGCGACAATCTCCTGGAGAGATCGAAACGACATCGAATGATCGCACAGTCTCGGCAAGCGTCTCCGCGGTCTGTTCAAAAAATAGCACGCCGGTCTTGCCAGGGATGACGGTGTCAAGGGCACCGCCACCGGCATAGGCAATAACCGGCCGGCCGGCTGCCTGGGCCTCCACTGGAGCGATTCCAAAATCCTCAAGGCCAGGAAAAACAAATGCCTGGCAATGCTGGAACAGATCCGCCAACGTGTCCCAGGAGACCCTGCCAAGGAAGGTGATGTTGGATGCCGCTCTGGACTCCAGCTCGGCTCGGTCACGCCCATCACCAAAAACGATCAAAGGCAAACCCAGTTCATTGAAGGCATCGACGGCCAGATCGACCCGCTTATATGGAATCAGGCGCCCGCCAGCCAGATAGTAGTCGCCGGGCGAGCGGTCAGAAGGTGTAAAGCGCTCCACATCAACGGGAGGGTAGATGATGTCACTATCCCGGCGATAATAGGTCCTTATTCGTTGCTGGACGACCCGGCTGATGGCGACAAAGTGATCTACCCGGTCGGCGGCCAGTCGATCCCAGAGCCTCAATCGGGATAAAAGGGGGCGCAGGACCAGATCAGTCACAGCGCCGAGTCCCTCTCGGGCTCGGTAGGAGTCGTACATCCACAGGAAGCGCGTTGGCGTCAAACAGTAACAGATATGAAGCGTTTCCGGTGGGGTAACAACCCCGTGACAGAAGGCCGACTTGTTGCTCAGCACCAGGTCATAACCGGTGAAGTCGAACTGCTCGAAGGCAAGCGGATAAAAAGGCAGGTAGGCCTGGTGGTGACTGGCAACCAGCGGCAGATGTTGCATGGTGCTGGTGCGAATCTCCCACTCCCGATAGCTCTCGGGCATTCGGTCGGCAGCGTAGATGCTGGTATACACCTGCGCCTCGGGAAACATCTCCACCAGCGTCTCTAAAACGTTTTCTGCACCGCCTATTTGATTCAACCAGTCATGGACAAGGACGGTCTTCATTGAAGTGACATTGTACCCTCTCCGCGGCAAATCGACAAAGCAGTGCCAGTAATGCCCCGACTGGCACAAACGACTATTCGGTGGTATACTTCGGCAACTTCGTCCACTGTAAGATCGTGGTGACAATTTGATTTTTGTTCGGAGGTTGAGCGGTGCAAGTTTCCTGTCTCCAAGAAAACCTGGCCCGAGGCCTTTCCATGGTAGGCCGGGCGGTGGTACCCCGTAGTTCGTGGCCCATTCTGGGCAATATCCTGATAGCAACAGATGATGGTCGTCTGCGCCTGGCCGCCACCGACCGGGAGATTGGTATTACCTGCTGGATCGGGGCCAAGGTCGAAGACGAAGGCACGATCACAGTGCCCGCTCGCCTGCTTTCCGACTTCGTAAACCAGCTGCCACCTGAATTAATCGATATGAATCTCAGCGTGCGCACACTGACTCTCAATCTGAAGTGCGCTCGCTTTGATACCAATGTCAAGGGGATTGACGCCAGCGAATTTCCCATTTTATTGACAGCATCGGATGATAGCGGCGAAGGCATTGGCAACCAGGGCTTCCATATCACAAGTATCCCGGTTTCGACGATGGGCCAGATGATCAATCAGGTTGCTTTTGCCGCCGCCAAGGACGAAAGTCGCCCCAGTCTGACCGGCGTAAATGCCCGGTTCGATGGCGAGCGTTTGACCATGGCAGCTACCGACGGCTTCCGTCTGGCGATACGCAGCACCATTCTGGAGAATCCCCCCGCAGAACCGATCGAGATGGTCATCCCGGCGCGTGCGCTTACAGAGTTACAACGGGTAATCGGCCTGTTGCCTGCCAGTGAGGATGAACAGATGGTGGACATCTACCTGGCGGATACCCACAACCAGGTTCTCTTCCATCTGCCGGATGTAGACATGGTTTCGTCTCTGATTGAACTCAGTTTCCCCAAATACGAGGCCATCATTCCTAAAACATTCGCTACCCGCACTGTGGTGGACACGGGTAGCCTATTGAAGGCTCTGCGAGTCGCCAATATCTTCGCCCGCGATAGTTTGCACATCGTACGCTTTCAGGTTGCACCCGGTGTGAACGGTCAGCCGGGAACTCTTACCCTGACTGCAACCTCCGCCGAATCAGGTGACAATGTGGCGGAGTTGGATGCCCTGGTCGAGGGCGGCGAGTCGGAAATAGCCTTCAACGCACGTTACATGATCGAAGTTCTCAACGCCATCGAAGAACCCGAGATCGCTCTTGAGACTACCAGAGCCAGCGCGCCCGGGGTGATCCGTCCCGTGGGTGTGGGTCCTGAAGAGTTCACCTGTGTCGTCATGCCCATGCATATCAGCGGTTAACTCAGCCGAGAACCGCCATTCTGATCGAAGAAGCTTTCCTTCACGCCAGGTCACCATGCCTGGCGTTTTTGTTGAGCCTTTCCCGTGTATCTAGCTCATCTCTCTCTGACTAACTTCCGCAACTACAGTCGCCTGGAACTCGACCTGTCCGATGGGATCACCCTGTTGCAGGGCCTTAACGCGCAGGGCAAAACCGGTTTCCTCGAGGCGATAGCCTATCTTTCCACATCCCGCTCGTTGTTGTCGACAGCGGAACGAGAACTGGTTAACTGGTTGGCATGGGAGCAGCCCCTGCCTTTTGCGCGCATCGTTGGGGAAATCGAAGGCGGCGGACGTCGGGACAAGATCGAGATCGTTCTGGTGCAAAATGCCAACTCAAGCGCCAACGGCCCGCGCTTGCGCAAAGAAGTGCGCATCAATGGCTCGCCGCGGCGAGCCATCGACCTGATCGGGCAAATGCCCGTCGTTCTGTTCCTGCCTCATGACATCCAGTTGATCGCCGGATCTCCCAGCAACCGCAGGCGCTACATGGACATCGCCCTTTGCCAGATGCAACGGGATTACTGCCGGGCGTTGAGCGCCTACGGCCGGGTAGTTCAGCAGCGCAATGCCCTTCTAAAGGATCTGAGGCAACGCCAGGGATCGCGAGACCAACTGACCTTCTGGGATGACCAGCTGATCGAACATGGCGACCTGGTCATGGCGCGGCGGGCCAGCTTCCTGGCCGATCTGGAATTCGAGGCTAGCCAACGGCACCTGTCGCTGACCGAAGGTCGTGAGCGCCTCCATGTGGATTACAAACCCAGTCTGGCCCTTGAGGAAAGTGACCTCTCGGAAAGGGATGAGATAGACAGCGACGATCCACCCTTTTTGAGCGAACCATCCGCATTTCCCTATCAATCGGCCGGCCCCTCGTCGATCTCCGACCTGTTCAGACAAGCCCTGGAACAGAATCGCCAGCGCGAGATCGCAGCCGGCATGTCGCTGACCGGGCCTCACCGGGATGACATCCAGTTTCTTGTCGAAGGTCGTGACCTTCGAACCTATGGCAGCCGGGGACAGCAGCGCACGGCAACGCTGTCGGTCAAGCTGGCTGAGGTCGCCGTCATGCAGCGCGCCCTGACAACACCACCCATTCTGCTGCTGGATGACGTGATGTCGGAACTCGATCGCGATCGGCGCGCTGCTTTGCTCGAGGCCCTGGGCGGCGTACAACAAGCCCTGGTCACTACCACAGACTGGGAAGATTTCACTCCGGAGTTCCGCCGCCAGGCCCGCTGTATGCAAGTCGATGGCGGACTTGTTCAAACAGTGACGACAGGCGCGGAGGAACCTGAACGACAGCCGCCAACCCGAGACGGGTAACGTGCTCAATCGCATAAAAAAACCCCATCGCATGTGATGGGGTTTTTTGTTTTGCATGTTCCGATCAGCTCTGTTATTTGGCCTGAACCTTAATGGTCTTGGGCTTGCTTTCCTCAGCCTTGGGCACAACAACGGTGATCACACCGTTTTCGAAGGTGGCCTCGATGCTGTCGGCATCCACCGGAACGTTGATAGTGAGGCTGCGGCTGAACTTGCCATAGTGGCGCTCGCGCATCAGATAATCCACGTTCTCCATCGGTGCAGGCAGCTCCCCTTTGATCGAAAGCACATCGCCCTCTACGGTGATTTCCACGCTTTCGGCCGAAACACCAGGTACGCTGGCGCCGATCACGATCTCTTCCTCGGTGGTGTACACATCGAGAGGAAGGCGCCACTCGCTGCCATTCATACCGGGACGCTGCGCCAGGGCAGTCCAACTGGCCCGCACGTTGTTATCTTCTAAAAAGCGATCCATGGTCTCCCGAAGCGTCACGAAGTCGCGCATAGGCTCCCAACGAGTTACTACCTTAGTCATTTTCTCCACTCCTATATGATGGTTTTTTCTCTTCAATACAGCAAAAAAACGATCTGGGATCAAGCCTGGCAACTATCTGCTACCAGGCCGACCCATACGATTTCACCCCCCATGTTAGTGTATTTCTGTTAGATAAGCGTATGTGGATCGTTAGCGTTGTGTTAGAAGCTGTTTGAAAGAGGGTCGAACCCATGGACAAGACTTTTCAAACAGTTCTTTCAAACAGTTTCTGAGAGGCGGTCAGGTAGTTGCCTTTATTCGCCAACGCGAAGGGAGGCCCTCAGTCGAAAGGGCCTGCACTGGAAAACTGCTCATGCAGCGGTTGTAATGACGAGGGGCCCGGCTCAGGCCACCGACGCCAGATGATCATCGACCCGCACAACCCCGGGGACAGCGCTGGCAATCTCGATGGCGACATCCCGCTGTTCCAGGCCTGGTACCCAGCCCCTCAGCGTGGCCACGCCCAGGAAGACGTCGACACGAACGTTGTCATCCGCCATACGCGGGTCGGCCGCTAACCTGTCGGCCAGCTCGAAGGCAAGCGCCTCATCACTGATCAGGTTGTTTTTCAGTATCCAGCCGTCGAGACCCGTTGAGCCCACACGTTGGGCCAGGTGACTTATGGCATTGGTGCGAACCCGGCCAGTTAAACTCACCACACCCTCCTGGGCTTCGACAAGGATATCGGACGTGGTTGTGCGCAGCGCCTGCTCTTCCGACAACTGGTCGTAGACCTGCCACGCAATCTCCTGGGCCTTTTCGTCTTGCGCGGAAACTCTGATCATTCTTCATTCCTCCTGGAACTCCGGTGCGCCATTGGTTGTTAATCCCATTATGGCACAGGATGATCCCGGGAGCAAGAACAATGAGCGATTCCCACAGACCAATTCGATCTCTATGCACGAGCGCGCCTTGCCCTGCAGGCAGAACTGGCCGACAGGTAGCCCGACTCCCGGCAACATACCCTGGTGGTGGCAGAACGTCGCAGTTTTTGACATCGAACTCCACATCAACTAGAATGACATCTGAACTGAAAGCATTTGCCAAAAACCCGACCAAACTCATCTCATACGGAGGTCACCGATGGCTGCAACCTCTTCCAACATGTTGCCTCTTGGCACGGAGGCACCAGATTTCAACCTAACTGATACTGTTTCGGGCAATATGACCAGCCTGGATGAAAAAAAGTCTCACAACGCGACGGTGGTCATGTTCATCTGCAACCACTGCCCCTTTGTCATCCACGTTCAGGGCGAACTGGTTCGCCTTGCCAACGACTATCAGGACAAAGGCGTCTCCTTCGTGGCAATCAGTGCCAACGATGTGACAACGCACCCCGACGACTCGCCCGAGAAGATGAAGGCTGTCGCCGAACGCCTTGGCTACCCCTTCCCCTATCTTTACGATGAGTCCCAGGAGGTTGCCGAGGCCTACCAGGCTGCCTGCACACCTGATTTCTATATCTTCGACGGCGACCTGGCCCTGGTCTATCGCGGTCAGCTCGATGGATCCCGGCCAGGCAATGGTGTGCCGATCACAGGCCAGGACATGCGCGCCGCCCTGGAAGCGGTACTGGCTGGCAACCCTGTCAGCGCCGATCAGATTCCCAGCATCGGCTGCAATATCAAGTGGAAGAACTGAAAAACTGTGGCGAAGTGTCAATAACCCGGGAATAGAAGAACAGCTGGAGGATTTCGCCTCCGGTCACAACAACATCCCTGCAGAACACTAACGCGCGGGGTGGACTGCCAGATACTGCTGGAGAATTTCGGCGCACAGACCGTGAATCTCAAACGATTCCCAGCCGCGGGGTCCGGCAAGGGTGTAGATGGAAGCTCCCTTCACATAGTCGTCGCGGGCCAACTGACCGTCATACCACGCCAACTGCTCCACGTAGTAGCCCTCGACTGTGGTACTGACGACACCCTCGCTTCGCCAAAAGTCGTCAAAATCCTTCCAGCCCTTACCTGAGGGGCCGGGGCGTCCACCGACCTGGCCATCGATTCCGGTTTCCGTGATGAGCAACGGAATGTCAAGGCCGGCTGGCTGCAGGAAATTCCGGTAGACCTTACGATAGCGCAGAGTGAGCCAGCCCTCATCTCCTTCATCCACGCCCTCCTGCAACTGGTAGGGTCCGCTGCCAAACCACATGTAAGGAGCGCTGTATTCGTGCAGGCCCAGGAAGCCGTTATGCTCTTTGGCAGCCTGCAAGGCAGGAAAAAAGGCCGGCCAGAGGGGCAGATCAGGATGGCCGGTGCTGAAGTTGCCAATACAGGAGCGGATGCCGGCCCCGGCCAATAGACGGGTACGTTCCGCCTCGAATGCCGCCAACCGGGCCATTTGATCTGGATTGGTGGGGACCGGTTCGTTGAAGGATTCCCAGGCATCGATGTTTTCTAGACGGCTTGGCTCAGTGGCAATGGGCAGCAACAACTCCACAAACTGGCGAGCCGCCTCTTCGGGATTCCAGCTGTCCAGATCGGGCAAGGGAAAGGGCGTGTAGCGGGCCACGATGATCGTACCCGGAGAGACCTGCTTGATCTCGGCGACAAAATTGCGGTCGTATTCCAGAGTCTTGACGAATGCCACGTTGCCCGTGCGCAGAAGATCGAAAAGCTGAGCGTGGTTGTATCCCACAAAGAGCCCAAGTTTGCTCGGCGGCCCTGGTGGGAAAGGGGTTGCAGTTGGCGTGGGAGTCGCTTCTGGTGTCGCGGCGGGTGTCTCAGTTGGTCCGTCAGTGGGCAAACTGGTTGGCGTGGGTGTCGCAGTGGAAGGAGAAGGAGTTGCCGTATCGGTGGGCGCAGGTGTGCGCGTCCGGGTTGGCGTGGGCGTCGGTGTCGGGGTACCACGCCCACAAGCCTGCAAGGCC
>JAYELL010000072.1 GCA_034717495.1 Chloroflexota bacterium
AAGGGACAGGGAAACAGGTAGACAGGGAAACAGGTAGACAGGGAAACAGGTAGACAGGGAAACAGGTAGACAGGGAAACAGGTAGACAGGGAAACAGGTAGACAGGGAAACAGGTAGACAAGGAAACAAGGGACAGGGAAACAGGTAGACAAGGAAACAGGTAGACAGGGAAACAGGTAGACAGGTGGATTTCCTTTTGGGAGCCTGCGCTACCTCCAACGGGTTCTGACCCGGTGCCGAATGTCAACAACGCTTCATCGGAAGACTCGTTTGTCCGCAGAGGGGAAGTGATGTATTCTTGTAAAGGCCTCACACAAAGGCACAAAGCCGGAGGGAATCTGAGGCTCTTTGCGTCTCCGTGTTACCCGTGGTGGATTTGGCCGTGATCACCAACTCGGTTATAATCTGTTTTCAGAATGCAGCTTCAATTCCGAGACACGCCAGATTCTCATAGACAATTACTCGCACCGGTCGCCCACGGTGCTTTTGGCCCCGATTCTTGACAGGATCGGGTATTTTTTTGCCCGCTGCACATCTGAGTCGCCGCCTGAAGGCTCCACAACAACCCATGACCGAATTGATCAAACTACCTGGCCTGATCGACCCCCATACCCACCTGCGGGTGCCAGGGGGAGAACACAAGGAGGACTTTTCCACAGGCACTTCTGCCGCACTGGCCGGCGGTGTGACCATGGTACTGGCGATGCCGAACACCTCGCCACCGATCACTACCCCCCAGGTCATCCAAAAAACGCGGGAAGTCGCCGGACAAGACGCGCGTTGCGATGTCGGTCTGTTCGCCGGCGCCAGTTCTGAGCACATTGATCAGCTTCCTGTCGTCGCTCCAGCAGCGGCAGGGCTGAAAATCTACCTGAATGACACCTTTGGACCTCTCAGGGTTGAGGATTTGCCAACGCTTCAGGCCTGTTTCGAGAGCTGGCCGCGCGACAAAATGATCGCTATGCATGCCGAAGGCCAGAGCATCGCGGCAGGCATTGGATTAGCGGCAAGCTTTGCGCGCCCAGTACATTTTTGCCACATCAGCCGGCGGGATGAGATCGAGCTGATCGCCAGAGCGAAGGCACAGGGCCTGCCCGTGACGTGCGAGGTCACGCCTCATCATCTCTTTTTGAACGAGAGGGATGCGATCCAACTGGGTCCCTTGGGCGACATGCGTCCCCGATTGGCAACCACCGACGATCAGGCTGCGCTCTGGGCCCATATCGATTCGACCGTTGACTGCATCGCCACCGACCATGCGCCCCACACGCTCGACGAGAAGGCCTCGGCGACCGCGCCTCCAGGTGTGGCGGGGCTGCAGACATCTTTGCCGTTGATGTTGACTGCTGTGAAGGCAGGGCGCCTGACCCTGCAGCGCCTGACGGAACTGATGGCCATCGTTCCCCGTCGTATTTTCAGTTTGCCCGAACAAGAGGATACCTATGTCGAGGTCGATCTGGATGCACAATTTGTGATCGACAACGGCCGCCAGCTCAGCAAATGTGGCTGGACACCCTTTGCAGGAACGCCGGTGACCGGGCAGGTACAGCGGGTGATATTGAGAGGGCAGGTTGCCTACGACCTGGCGCAGCCCCAGTTGTTGGCGCACCCCGGGATGGGATGGATTATCCCTTGAAGCTGTCAGTGTTGATGATCAAGATAACGAAGCGAGGTGTTGAGATATGGTGAACAGACGAAGACGAAACGTATCTGTACTGCTGATATTGGTGGCTTTTTTGGCGTTTGCCGGAGCGCCGCTTCCGGCGACTGTTGCAGCGCGGGTGGCAGCGGCGCCATCGGTGACATGTGCCGACATCTGGCAGATTCCCGCCGGCGAGTGTCAGGCGCTACAGTCTCTCTATTCCGCTACAAACGGCGGTGGTTGGAGTGAGAATGACGGCTGGTTTGAGAGCACGACACCCTGCACATGGTTCGGGGTAACCTGTCAAAGCGACAGGATCACCGCGATCGAACTTCCGGACAATCAACTTACGGGTTCTCTTCCCGGTGATCTGGATGACTTGTCCCAACTTGAGACTCTGTCACTCATACACAATGAGATAGGGGGCAACCTTCCTGTGTCTCTCGGTAATCTGAGTCAGCTCAAGTCTTTGGTTCTGACGGACAATCGCTTGACAGGGGAAATCCCGCCAGCTCTGGTTGGATTGATCAGGCTGCGTCGATTGGAGCTGGGTAGTAATCAACTTTCCGGTAGCATCCCGGTTCAACTGGCCAACCTTGCCCACCTCGAGGTATTGGCCCTCGGAGTGAACGAGCTGACCGGCTCGATCCCTCCGGTGCTGGGTAGCATGAACAATCTCGACCAGCTTTTGTTGAACACCAACCAGTTGACCGGCCAAATACCACCCGAACTGGGCGGCATGGTGGATCTGCAAACACTTGTACTGGCCCAAAACCAGCTGGAAGGTACGATACCGGACCAACTTGGCGCGCTCTCGAATCTTCGCAGTCTCGTGTTGTCGGGCAACCAGTTGGTTGGCACCATCCCGGCTATCTTGAGCAATCTTGGCGACCTGCAACGGTTGGACCTTTCCCGCAATCACCTTGATGGCCCTCTTCCCGCGTCCTTGGGCCAGCTCGATAATCTGTTGACCTTGTGGTTGATCAGCAACAAGTTCAGCGGATCCATTCCCACAAGTCTCTGTGATCTGCAGAATCTTGTCGAGGCAGATTTGGGCTTCAACGCCTTTTCCAGTGCCGATGCCTGCATCGAGATGGCCGTGGATCGGTGGTGGTTTGAGACCCAGACCATGCCGCCGGCCAACCTTCAGGCTCAAACGATGTCCGCAACACAGATCGACCTGAGTTGGACTCCGATTGTCTACACCTGGGATGGTGGCTTCTACGAGGTGAGCATCCGACCTCCGGGCGGTACTTACGTCGTTCATGGCACGACAGCCGACAAGACCGCATCGCAATACCAGGTGACTGGGTTGCAGCCGGGACAGGACTATGAGTTTAGTGTGCGGACTTTCACGCCTGCCCACGTCGCCCCACCGGCTTTTCAGGAAAACGATCTGTGGAGCGAAGCTGTCCAGGTGATGGGTCAGACGCCACCGGATCCAGGCGCCGCTGTTTTGATCCACCTGCCGGTTATCGAAGTTCAGTGAGCATTCCGGAGGCCGGGCAATATGAGTGCATTCAATGGCAGTTCATTCGTCGAAAAGCTCAATGCGGCAGTGATCCGCAACAACAGCCTGCTTTGCCTTGGGCTTGATCCAAATCCTCTCAAGTATCCAGATCACTTCTCCATGCCCGCTGGCGGTGACGCGTTGCTCGCCTGGGGACAGCAACTGATTGATAAAACAGCCGACCTGGTCTGTTGCTACAAGCCCAATATTGCCTTTTATGAACAGTTTGGCCCTTCAGGTATTGAGGCACTGCGGCGGACGATTGCCTCGGTGCCCCGCGATATTCCGGTGTTGCTGGACGCCAAGCGTGGTGACATTGGCAGTACCGCCCGGGCCTATGCGCGGGCCGTTTTCGATGTACTGGAAGCGGACGCGGTTACCGTCAGCCCCTACCTGGGCCGCGACGCGGTGACGCCATTCCTGGCCTATGCAGGGAAGGCGGTTTTTGTACTGGTCTATACTTCCAATCCATCGGCTCGGTCGGTGCAGGAGTTCGGTGCGCAGGACAGCTTGCTTTACCAACACGTCGTGAGTGAGGCAAAAACCTGGGGCGACGAGAGCCAGGTTGGGTTTGTTGTTGGGGCGACCCAGCCGCAGGCACTGGCGGAGGTGCGTAGTCTGCTTTCTGGTCGTGCCAACTGGATCCTTGCGCCGGGTGTGGGCGCCCAGGGTGGCAACCTGTCTGAAGCGCTGTCCGCCGGGCTGGATGCCGATGGACAAGGCATGATCGTGCCGGTGTCCCGGGCCATTCTCTACGCCGATGATCCTCGATCTGCTGCCCTTGCTCTTCGCGAGGAGATCAATCTGGCTCGAGCGCGCGTTTCAACTCATCACAAATATCGTACGGTGTACCGGCCAGCCGGCGAGCCATCGATACCGAAGGCGGCGGATCAGGTAACAGTCGATCACTCGGAACTAATTCTGGCGCTGCACGATGCCGGCTGTGTGCAGTTGGGTCAGTTTACGCTGGCCTCCGGCCAGTGGTCTCCGATCTATGTGGATCTGCGGCGGATGTCCAGTAACCCAGATCTGCTGCGGCTGGCTGCCCGGGCCTATGCAGATCTGCTAAAACCGCTGGCCTTTGATCACCTGGCAGCGGTTCCCTACGCCGCCCTGACTATCGGTACAGCTGTTGCTTTGCAGACCGATAGCTCCTTGATCTATCCACGCAAAGAGGTCAAGGGACATGGCACGGGAAGGACCGTGGAAGGTGTTTTTTCGACGGGCCAACGGGCGGTCGTCGTCGAAGATCTGGTGACCAGCGGTGGCAGTGTACTCAAGGCTATCGACGCGCTGGAGGGCGCTGGTCTGTTCGTGTCGGATATCGTTGTGTTGATCGATCGTGAACAGGGAGGGCAGGAAAATCTGGCCACGGCGGGGTATTGCCTACATACCGTATTGACCCTTTCCCAGATCCTGACTGTGTTGCAGCGAGAGGGTCGCCTGTCCCCAGATCAGGCCCGGGAAGTGCAGGCGTATCTGGCGGAGTAGACCGCTTCCAGAGGACCGCGGACGGCAGACGGCTTCCGGAAGACCGCGGACGGCAGACGACGGACCGCTTCCGGAAGACCGCGGACGGCAGACGGCGGTCTTCGGTCGGCGGTCCTCGGTTAAGTGACAAGGAGTAAGTGACATGTCAGACAGTGCCGTGCACGAAGTTTCGGAAACCGGTGGCTGCGCCCGAATCCAGGAATTTTCCGGCCAGGATATCCTGTCGGTATCTCAGTTCAACCGCGACAATCTGACCTGTGTTTTTGAAGAAGCCCAGGCAATGCGCGCCATGGTCGACCGCCAGGGCATGAGCGACCTTTTGCGCGGGAATGTGTTGACCTGCCTGTTCTATGAACCGAGCACGCGCACCAGTTCTTCCTTTATCGCCGCTATGGAGCGTTTAGGGGGTAGCGTAATTCCAATTACGCAGGGTGTGCAGTACAGCTCGGTCAGCAAGGGGGAAACCCTGGCCGATACCATCCGCACGCTGGAGCAGTACTCCGATGTGATCGTGCTGCGCCACCCGGAAATCGGTTCAGCCCAGGTCGCCGCCGAGTACGCAGAGGTGCCGGTTCTCAATGCAGGTGATGGGGCGGGTGAACACCCAACCCAGGCACTGCTCGATCTGTTCACCATCCAGGAAGAGCTTGGCAGAATCGATGGCCTCAAGATCGCCATGGTTGGGGATTTGCGCTACGGCCGGACCGTGCATTCGCTGACCAAACTCTTGACCCAGTATGACGTCAGCCTGCGTTATGTGTCGCCCGAGATTCTGCGTCTGCCGCTGGTGACCATGAATGAGGTGATCGATGTCGGACTGCCAGTGCGGGAGACCCACGACGTTGCCGATGTGATCGAAAACGCCGACGTTCTCTACGTCACCCGGGTGCAGAAGGAGCGTTTCGCCGACCTGGCTCAGTATGAGGCAGTCAAGGAACATTATGTGATTACCCCCGAACTGATGCAGAAGGCCAAGGAAAACATGGTGGTCATGCATCCCTTGCCCCGGGTGGGAGAGATCCATTATGCTGTGGATAGCGATCCCAGGGCTGCCTATTTCCGCCAGGTTCGCAACGGCATGTACATTCGGATGGCTTTGCTGGCCGCTGTTCTGGGACGGGTGTAACCGAGGTTTGGGCGGACAGAACTCCATGGAAAGTCATTAACCAGCGGGCCCTGTCTCGCCCTAATCGAGAAGAGTAGGAGTCATGGCCGACACAAGCCTGATATGTGAATTTCTTGGATTTCATCTGAACTCCCCCCTGGTGCTGGCGTCAGGTATCATCGGCACCAGCCGTACCCTCATGCGGCGCGCGGCCAAAAATGGCGCAGGTATGGTCACTGCCAAGAGCTGCGGCCCGCTGCCGCGGGCGGGACATCCCAATCCAGTGGCGCTTGACTGGGGCCGCGGGTTGATCAACGCCATCGGGTTGAGCAATCCGGGTGCCCGGGAAGAGGCGGAACTGCTGGCACAGACGCGCCAGGATCTGCATCCTTTGGGTGTGCCTCTGATCGCCAGCATCTTCGCGGGGACTGTCAGGGAATTTGGCGAGGTGGCCAGCGTGGTGGCACAGGCAAGGCCCGATATTCTGGAAGTCAACATCTCCTGTCCCAACGTGAGCGATGAGTTCGGTACGCCATTTGCTGGCTCTCCGCAAACTGCCGCCGCTGTCACCGAGTCGGTAAAACGGGCCTTGCATGGCGTTGCCGAATCAACAGGCCATGCCATACCTATCAGTGTCAAACTGGCACCCAACGTGCCCGACATCGCCCGAATCGCAGCAGCAGTGGTTGAGGCAGGCGCCGATGCGATTACCGCCATCAACACCATGCCCGGCATGGTCATCGATACAGCCTCCGGTCGACCAGTGCTTTCCAATCGGGTGGGTGGAGTCTCCGGACCCGCGCTCAAACCGGTGGCACTGCGTTGCGTCTATGAGATCGCCCAGGCGGTAGAGGTGCCCATCATTGGCACCGGTGGCATAACCACTGGCACCGATGCTGTCGAGATGTTAGCAGCCGGGGCCAGCGTCGCGGGAGTAGGATCGGCCGTCTATTATCGGGGCGTCGACGCGTTGCGCGAGATCAACCGGGAGCTGGCGGCATTTATGGGCCTTCACGGATATGGCACGGTGGCCGGCCTGAGGAGAAGGGCGTTGTGAAAAGAAACCAGCCAACGGGCGAAGATGCCGGCCATGAGGGCGGCAGAATACCTGGTGGTTTGCTGCTACATCAACCGATGCGGATTATGGCGATCCGCCAGGAGAATGCCACCACCAGGTCCTTTGTTCTCGACGGGAAGCTCGATGCCCTGCCGGGCCAGTTTGTAATGGCCTGGTTACCCGATATCGATGAAAAGCCCTTCGGCCTTGCCCTGGCCGATCCGGTGACCCTGACCATTGCTGCTGTTGGACCCTTTAGCCAGGCGCTTCACGATCTGCAGGCAGGTGATCTGATCTGGATCAGGGGGCCATTGGGCAAAGGTTACCTGCTGCCTGGCGGTGACCACGCACCCATGCGGAATCTGCTCATCGGTGGGGGCTACGGTGTAGCGCCTCTGTTTTTTCTGGCCCAGCGTCTCCTGTCGCTGAAGCAGCCCGTCGCCATGATTATTGGCGCGCGCACTGCCCATGGGCTGCTGTTTGTGGAGCAAATCCGAAAGCTTGGTATTCCGCTCCAGTTGACAACGGAGGATGGTTCGCAGGGGTTGCCGGGACTGGTGACCGATGCTGTCGGGCCGATTCTGGACGGTGAACCCAGGCTCGCGAGCATGATCTATGCCTGCGGTCCCCCTGGCATGCTTCAGGCCATCGCCAGGGTTGGGATGAAGCGGCGCGTCCAGGTGCAGTTGTCATGGGAGGCTCATATGCGTTGCGGCATCGGCCTGTGTGGCAGCTGCGAGGTGGGGGATGGATGGCTGGTGTGCCTTGATGGGCCGGTGTTTCAAGCTGACCCGACCGGGGGATAGCCAGGCCTGGTTGCGCGCGTAGCGATAAACGTAGCAATGTATTTGTCGAGGATGAAATCGGGCCAGCGATCCTCGTAAAAGCCGGTGATGGCAAAGCCTGCATCGATCTGGCCGCCGATCTGATCGTCCAGGGTATGGCCGAATTCCATGGCGTTGCCCTCGGCCTTCAGCCGTTGCCGTACTTCTTCCGGTGGATCGGTCAGGTCGGAATAGGGAACAGAATACCTGACCTCCAGGATTCCCTGGTCGTCGGCTTTCTCGATGTCGAAGATATAAACCAGCGGGTTCAGAAAGCCCGACAGCAGTGCGCCGCCCGGCCGCAGGATGCGAAAGGCTTCCCGCCAGACCGAGCGTACATCGGGTACGAACAGATTCGACACGGGATGGATGATCAGGTCGAAGGATTTTTCAGGGAAGGGGGACAGGTCCCGCATATCTCCTTCAACGGTTGTGATATCGAGACCATCCCGTTCAGCTACCAGGCGATCCTGGGCCAGCTGCCTGGGCGAGTTATCGAACACCGTTACGTTGGCGCCCGCTGCGGCCAGAATTGGCCCCTGTTGTCCCCCGCCAGAGGCGAGACAGAGCAGATCAAGCCCGTTCATTTCCTGGGGAAACCATTCCCGCGGCACGGGAATCTGCGGTGTAAGAATGATAAACCACTCGCCGCGGCGGGCAGCTGAGGTCACATCGGGATCCACCGGGATCGTCCACTCGTTCTTTCTTTCGACCGCCAGATTCCACGCTTCCCGATTGTAGTCTCTTACATCCATGATCGATCTCCTGCGTACTCGTGGCTGAGCAGCGAAAAACAAAATAGGTCGTGAAAAGCCCCTCTGAAAAAGGCATACTCTCGCAGCAGGCCTTCATTTGTGAAGCCCAGTTTCGTTAGTAGCCGTCTTGATGGCATGTTTCCTGGCATCACCAGAGCTTCCAGACGATGCAGCTCACGGATGTGGAAACCATAGCGAAACATGGCACGCAATGCCTCTGTCATGAAGCCCTGCCGCCAATAGGCTTGAGCCAACTCGTAGCCGATTCCTGCCCGATAGCCGGGGGAAAACAGGTGGAATCCGCAGGTGCCGATTAGATCTCCAGCCGATTTTGTGGCGATTCCCCAGCGGATGCCCGTGCCAAGTTCGAAGCGTTCAGCCTGACGCTCGATGAGTGCCAGGGCCTTATCCAGGCTTCGCAAGGGTTCCAAATCGTAGTATTGGGTGACCTTTGGGTCGCCGAAGATGCGCAGCACCGCAGCGGCATCGGCGGGCGCCATCTGTCGCAGTGTCAGGCGTTCTGTTTCCAGGTCGGGAAAAGGGAAGGCGTTCATGGTCAGGCGGCAATGGTAGCACATTCACATCAAGCGGGCAAAAGCTAAACTACCGCCTCCTGGGTGACGATCGTGAGCCAGGCAGGTGCAGGTGTTGGCAATTGACCATTAGCTAGAGTCGGCCGGCTGGCGGGCCTTGGAAAAGTAGGGTAAACTCAGATTCATGTCCAGACAGAGTTTTTTCTACCAGGAACTGCAGCAGATGCTTGAGCGGCCCGGGTGTCCCGTATGCCAGGTTGGCCGAAAGGCGTCCAATCACTACCTGGAGAACCTGCTGTGGGGCAGTGTTAACGATCCGGAAATCCGACAGGAGTTGAATGAGGCAATGGGTTTCTGTAGCCTGCACAGCAGGGACTTGCTCTCCTTCGAAGGGGAACGGTTGGGGACGGCGATTATCGAGCAGGCGCTGCTCAAAGAAGGCCTGCGTCGACTGCAGCGGGCAAAAGCGCCTGCCGATCGCGGCTTGTGGCAGCGTTTGCAGTTGGGTGGGAAGAAAAACAGCCCTGGCAATGCCGACTCTGCCATGCCCTCCAAAGGCTCCTGTCCCGTCTGCGATCACATGCGAAAACTGGAGAAACGTTCGCTGGAGGAGTTGTTGGCGCACCTGCCAGGCGACTTGGATGAGCCTCTTCAGGCTGCTGGCGGACTCTGCTGGGATCACCTGGCGTGGGCCATGTCGATGCCCATGGATGCCCAAACCGCTACAGCCCTGGTCGAGTTGCACAGCGAAGAGTGGAAGGAAACCATCGGCAACCTGGGGGAGTTCATTCGCAAACGCGACTACAGGTTTAGCCATGAACCCATTAGCGACCAGGAAGGGGAGTCGATCCGGCGGGCAATTGCTATACTGACAGGGGAATATCCGGAGATTCCTTAACCGGCCGCGGCAGATGACCACGGACCGCGACAGATGACCACGGACCGCGACAGATGACCACGGACCGCCGACCACTGACCGCGACAGATGACCGCGGACCGCGACAGATGACCACGGACCGCCGACCACTGACCGCGACAGATGACCGCGGACCGATGACCGCCGTCTTCCGGAAGAGCGGTCCGCCGTCTGCGGTCTTCTGAAAGCGGTCCGCCGTCCGCCGTCCGCGGTCTTCTGAAAGCCGTCCGCCGTCCGTGGTCTTCTGAAAGCCGTCTGCGGTCTTCTGAAAGCCGTCCGCCGTCTGTCGTCCGTGGTCTTCTGAAAGCCGTCCGCCGTCTGCGGTCTTCTGAAAGCCGTCTGCGGTCTTCTGAAAGCGGTCCGCCGTCCGCCGTCTGCGGTCTTCTGAAAGCCGTCCGCGGTCTTCTGAAAGCGGTCCGCCGTCCGCCCCGTCCGCGGTCTTCTGAAAGCCGTCTGCGGTCTTCTGAAAGCCGTCCGTGGTCTGCGGTCTCCTTGCTGATACAGCAACCTTGTGGTAGACTGCTAAGCAAATCCACTAATCTGCTTGGAGGTCCATTGATGTCTGAACCAACTACCGTCAAGGTTAGCAGCCGCTATCAGATCGCATTGCCCAGCCGGGTTCGCCGGAAGCTCAATATCCAGACCGGCGATCGGCTACTGGTCGATGTGCAGGACAATATTCTGATCCTGATGCCTGAACCCAGAGATTATGTAGCCCATATGGCCGGGTTGCACCGCGAGATCTGGTCTGGCACGGATACGACCTCCTATCTGCATGAGGAACGAGAGGCATGGACGCAGCCCCAAGCGCGCTGATCGCTGCGTTGGATGGCCACCAGGTCCTGGGTCTCGACACGTCGGTCTTCATCTACCATTTCGAGGGACATCTTCGTCATCAGCTACTGACCAGTGCACTGCTAACTGCTGTCCAGCGGGGTGAGTGCCAGGCCGTGGCATCGGTGCTTGCTATCATGGAGGTTACCGTGCGGCCCTGGCAGTTGGACCAACCGGCCGTTGCCTGTGAATACGAGATGCTGCTGGTCAATTTCCCTCATCTCACAGTTATCGACGTGAACAGGGACATCGCCCGCCGGGCGGCAAAGCTTCGGGCCACCTACCGGCTGCGCCCGGCCGACGCGCTCCACCTGGCATCGGCTCTCCAACATGGCGCTACTGCCTTCGTGACCAACGATCGTGGCTTTCGACGGGTACACCGTGATATCACCGTGCTTGTTCTCGATGACTTCCTCGATCGCGGCAAATGACCGCCGACCGCGGCAGATGACCACGGACCGCGACAGATGACCACGGACCGCGACAGATGACCACGGACCGCCGACCACCGACCGCGGCAGATGACCGCGGACCGCGACAGATGACCACGGACCGCCGACCACTGACCGCGACAGATGACCGCGGACCGATGACCGCCGTCTTCCGGAAGAGCGGTC
>JAYELL010000073.1 GCA_034717495.1 Chloroflexota bacterium
AGTTGCACATAGTCGGTCATGTCGGGCTTTCCGAAGTCCATTGGGTACCTCCTTGTATGGTTTGGTCACCATTTGAGATACCCATGTGGCCGACTATGTCAAGTTTTTGAGTTATGCACACCCCTCACTTAAGTAAGTGTACGCAAATTGAACCGGAAATCAGATTCCATGGTCCATTTTTATGCCTCCTCCCTCCTCCATACAGCGCCGCCGGCGGGGTATCCACCGCTTCTCTTAACCTCCGAACCAGGATCCTTTGCCCGTTACACCCTGGCTGTGCGCGTGCCCGATATCCTCCAGGATATCATCGACAGCAATGACTTTCCCGTCGACATCATCGACGCGCTCAACACCCTGCGGGATGAGATCACGAGCGGCTCCGTGCGTAATCTGCAGGAAGACGCCGCAGATCGCTCGTTTTGGGACCTGGCCAACGTCCCCCATGTTGGCAAAAGCTGGCTCGACGTGCCCTGGTATTGGGCTGAAGCTTACCTCTACCGGCGAGTGCTGGAGGCAACCGGTTATTTCCAACCAGGACCCCGGCAGGGAGCCGATCCCTACGCAGTCAAAAAGGCGACTGAATGGCAGCCTGACGTGGCGCCCCAATCGGTCGAGGCGCTGCTTGATCAACTGCAGGGCGACGTCGAAACGCGTTTGCGCTGGCTGCTCAAAGGCAGCCTCTGGGGTAATCAGGCCGATCTGTGCTATGCAGCCGTTGCCGAGTTGGCCCGGCAACGCCGCGGTGCCAGGTTGGATGAGCAGGATGCCTACCTCCTGGTCGATGACTCCAGTGCCATCGCGGGCTTTCTCCTGGAGGCAGCGACCGGCAAGGCGCCTCCATCCATCGCGATCGTGGCCGACAACGCCGGCACCGAGCTTGCCATGGACCTCACCCTGGCCGATTATTTACTCAGTACCCAACTGGCGGGCCAGGTCACCTTCTTTCTCAAACCCCAACCCTACTTCATCTCCGACGCCACGATCCGCGATGTCTTCGCCGGGCTCCAGGCATTGTCCCGCGGAGGCCCCCACACCACTCTCGCCGCGCAGAGGCTGTGGACCCATCTCGACGCTGGAAGGCTTCTCCTGAAGACCCACTGGCATTTCGCCAGCAGTCTCTTTTACTTTCAACTGCCGGAGGATCTGAGCAGCGATCTGGCATGCCATGCCTGCGTCATCTTCAAAGGGGATGCCAACTATCGTCGATTGCTGGGCGACGCGCATTGGCCGGCCACCACGCCGCTGGCGCTGGCGACCAGCTATTTTCCAGCACCCTTGATCATGCTGCGTACCCTCAAGTCAGAACTCGTCGTAGGACTTGAAACCGGACAGGCTGCCAGACTGGCTGGCGAGGACCCCAACTGGTTGGTGAACGGCCGCTACGGTGTGATTCAGGCTGACCTTCGCTGAAACGCGGGACCAATGTCCCCGCCTGCACAGCGGCATAGGATGTCAATGCATGGTGAACTCCGACCCCGGACGCGTTGTCCACTATCAGCAGATGTACGACCGCATGGCGCCCTTCTATGCCGGCGCAATGCGTCTTATTCCCCCCTGGCGCCGTTATACCGAGCAAGTGCTGCCCTGGCTCTATGACCTGTCGCCAGAAGCGACCGTCGTCGAGATCGGCCCCGGCCCCGGGGTCCTGCTCGAAAAACTGACCAGGCTGTTCCCTGTGACCATTGGCCTGGATCTCTCCACCGGCATGCTGCAGCGGGCAGCCGAACGCCTGGAGGATCGCGGCCTGCCGCCGCGCCTGGTGCAAGGCAACGCTACCAGCCTGCCCCTGGCCACGGAAAGCGTCGACGCAGTGGTGGCCACCTTTACCTTCAGCGCGATTCCCGATGGTGAACGGGCCATGATGGAGTTCGCCCGCGTCTTGAAACCGGGTGGGCAGGTGATCCTGGTGGATGCCGGCGAACCGGCCGACGGCAACCCGATGGGTGTTGCGCTGGCCCGGCTCTGGGAACGCTTCGACGACTTCATGCGGGAGGAGGCCGACCTGATGCGCCTGGTGGGGCTCACCGTGATCGAACGCCGGGATTTCGGCGCCTTCGACAGTATCCGCCTGGTGATGGGCAGAAAAGAATAGCTAATGAGAGGCTGCCGTGGGCAATATCCCGATCAACTTGGCCAGAGTCTCAGAAGGTGCCCGAACCGCAAAAAGCTGTTGATCGGTCCGTAGTCGATTTGAGGGACTAGATGTCTGGCTACGATCGCTATCTAGCCCGCCACGCGAGCTCCAGTTCACTGAAGCTCATCAGCGAGATGTTCGGTGCAGAGATAGACCTGGCCGCGCGCGTAAAGCGAGGGCACTGACGAGCAGTAAGGTCGCCAGTGCCAATCTGATACTGAGATTTGTGCTGATTGCACCCACCTGGGCCTGCCCGCCGCAGGTCCGACAAGGCTGGATCAGCCACGCGATTCTGATGCCATGGCACACGGCATCTGGTAGATCGTCTGGCGCCATCTCTCACGGCTGCATTTCCTCCGTTCTACGCAGAGAAGACTTCTACTATTGGGGTAAGAAATAATATCTTACGCAAATTTGAAAATAAAATCTAACGTTTCGTTGAAAAAATTGACACCCACGGCCGTCTGTGATTCACTCCCAGTGTATCCTCGTGACCAGTAAAGTGTCCGGGGGGTAACAGCATATAGGTTCCATATCTTGAGTCTAAGCTTTCAGGCTCAGCCATTTATGTCTGCCCGTTTTACTATCCAATCGGGCATATAAGGAGATCCACATTGAAAGCCCGACTCGTTTCCGCAGTCATACTCGTTGCTCTGTTAACGATGAGCCTCAGCATCACCATTGGGGCAGCGCCACCCGCCCTGCAAACCCCAAACAGTATTGAGATCGGCTTGCTGGTCGATGGCTCCGGCAGTATTTCAGCCCCCAACTTCATCCTCATGAAAGACGCCATCGCCGCCGCGATCGAGGACCCCACCTGTGTACCCCAGGATGGCGTCCTGAACCTGACAGTGATCCAGTTCTCCAGAGTTGCCCGGGTCGAGCTGACGCCAATCCAGATCACGGCCGCCAACGTGGCCTCAGTAGCCCAAACCATCCGCGACATCGACCAGTACGGCGACGCCACCAACTACGAGGCTGGCCTTAACCTGGCCGTGGCAACCATGCCGCTGATCGCCGACTACAAGGCTATCAATATCGTCACCGATGGCGTGCCTACGGTCGGTATTTTTGATCCCTTTTTGCTGCGCGCCATCCCGCAAGACGCCGGCATTGACGAGATGGATGCCGAGGGTATCGCAGTGGGAACTGGGGTGACATTCCTTGAAAACCTGGTTTTCCCCCAACCCGCCTCTATCCACCCACCGGAACCCTGGCCCCCCGCGGCGCCTGGCTGGGTCCGCCTGGTCGAGGATTTCAACGACCTGGAGTCGTCCATCTGTGAGAAGTTTCAGGTGTTGATCGAGCCCACGCCGACGCCAATTCCGCCCACGCCGACGCCAATTCCGCCCACCCCAACCCCAACGCCTGAACCGGGCGAGATGGGTGTGCCGTTGGACATTCATCCCACCTCCTGCCCCAACCCCATCAACACCAAGTCCGGGGGGCTAACCTCTGCGGCCCTCCTGGGCACGGCGGATTTCGATGTCACGCAGATCGATCCGGCTACGATAGTGTTGTTCAATGCCGGGTTACAGGATCCCATCGAGGTATCGCCCCTGCGCTGGGCTTTCGAGGATGTGGCCACCCCCTTTGAGCCCTACCTGAACAAGCCGCTGGACATCTACGCCTGCACCGAGCAGGGCCCGGATGGCTACCTGGACATAACACTGAAGTTCCGCACCGGAGAGCTGGTGACCGCCATGGGTGAGGTTAACGATGGGGACGCCCTCATCTTGACCCTGACTGGCAACCTGCTCGATGGCACCCCCTTCGTGGGCGAGGATGTCGTCAAGATCGTAAAGAAGGGCAGGTAGCCGGCAGGCTCCGCGGCGCACAGGCCAGGATGGCAGCCACCTGCTGCACTAAGTCTGTGTTGTCGGCCCCATGATATCTACTCCCCCCCGGTCGTCCTGGCCGGGGGGGATTTTATTCCGGCCAGGCACCCCAGGTCTTAGTCACCGAAAACAGGCTTTCCTCCCTGCCGGAACCAGGACTCGGTGCTGGACAACCGGGTCAAGTGGATTGTGCGAGCAAAAGTTAACGAGGACTGCGCCAGTGCCAGTGATTTCAAGCGCAGTTACAGTGACCATACCCCTTTCCTGGACGTAGTGGTAGGTGTATAGATGGCCAAAGCCCGCGTACCAAATATCTTTCCTGCCCTTGATGTGGTCGATATGGCGTCTAATGGCCGATCCTTCCGACCAGTCGTGGCGCCAGGGGTGAATATACAGATGATAGATCCCGTGCTGTGCCCCGACCGTGTCAAAAAGGCTGTTTAGAAAGGCGCTGCCTCGATTGTCCCCGCATATGGATAGCCCGATTCTCTCAAATAACCCATCGGTCTCGCTCCATGCCGCAAAGGTGTGCACACCGTGTTCGACGCTCCTCTCGGCAAGGTATCCATACTGACTCAGCTTGGAACGCAACATCGAATCTGATAGCCCGTACGGATCGATGTAAGCAGCCACATATTCCGTCGAGCCCTTTGGAAATGGAGGATTGAGGTGTTCCTTAATATCCGAGCTGCAGCCGCCCACTTCGGAGTCATAGTCCGGGTATGGAAGCCATGGATGGGTTCTTGAGTGGCAGGCCGGCTCGACGTAACCCTGATCGATGTAGGTTTGGATATCTGCCCAGCCTGGGCCGCTGATCATGCCGGTGTTTATCGCCGATGTGAACCAGATCCGAGCTTCGGTGAAAGCCTCGTAGGCCGAATGGAAGTATTGGTGGGACCAGTCTGCTTCGTCGTCTCCCGTCACGACCACGGCGGCTGCTCTGGCGTCGTAGTACCGGGTGATCTGTTCGAACACTGCAGGGACCGGGGTCCCGCCAGGGTCGACGAATGTCAGATAGATGTCGTCGCTCTCGGCGCCGAAAGCAACAGAGACAAAGACCTTGTCTGCTGTGTAGTCGAAGCGAACTGCTTCGATTCCGTTGAAGAAGTCCTCGCCAGTTCTTTCGGCCAGCAATGTCCACTGCCCGTCCGGTTCAAATCGACGGTAGATCCTCAAGCTGGATGAGCCAGGTGGGATCCTGAACTGATAGGTTACGGGGTAGGCCAGGCCGTAATCGGCATGGGCCGTCGAGTCTGCCGATATCCTGAAACAGGGCTGGAAATCAGAAGCCGGGAAACTATCGATCAACGGAATAAACAGTTGGTGAAGAGTACCCGGTTGTGCATTGTTGTCATCCTCCCAGGTCTGCCCCACGTGGTCACGGATGTTGTCGCTGGCCCAGGTGCCGGCCTCGTTCCAGTGCCCGGCGGTCAGCTGGATGTCGTTGACATCGATGGTGCCGCTGTGATTCACGTCGCAGGCGGGGTTGTAGTTGCCACCCGATGTGCAGCCGTCATTGTCCAGCGATATCTGTTCCTGGGCGCCTGCCGCAATAGCCAGGGTACCCAGCAGGGCAAACGCAATGGCCAGGGAAATGAGCCGCAGCAGAACTCCTGTGAACTTCATCGCTCACTACGTTTCCAGCAATGCCAACTGATCCCGAATCAGAGTCATCAACTCGCCGACGATCTGGCGGTCAAAAGCGAAGGTGGCGCCGGCAACCTGGAAAAGCTCTGGCAACGACCTCGTGTAGCCCAATGCCAGGGCAGCGCGGTAGTCGGCGATGGCTTTGCTTTGATCCTGCAACGCGTTACGCCATACCTGCAGTGCGCCCAGCTGAGCCAATCCATACTCGACGTAGTAAAAGGGCACGCCGAATATGTGGCCCTTGCGATGCCAGCCGGTCTCCTTTTCTGCCTGAAAACCGCTATAGTCCACACCTGGCATGAAACGGTCCAACAGATCACTCCACTTGGCATCGAGCTCGTCACTGCTAACACTTTCCGGTGCATCCACGTACACCCAGTGCTGGAAGGCATCCACCACCGCCATGTAGGGAAGGAAAAAGACCGTTTGTTTTAGCTCCTGCGCCTGGGCGCGCCGGGCATCGGCCTCTTGGTAGAACCCTCCTTGCTCCTTGCGCCAGTATGGGGCTGTCAGCAGCTCCATGCTCATGCTGGCCACCTCGCAGAACTCCATCTGTGCGTTGTGATTCCAGATCAGGGGCTGGTGTTGTGATTCCATGACATGAAAGGCATGCCCCCCTTCGTGGAGCAGGGTGGATACATTCTGGTGGGTGCCGACGGCGTTCATGAAGATATAGGGTTTTCCACTGACCGGGAACTCGTTGCAGTAACCGCCGGGCGCCTTGTTTGGCCGCGATTCCAGATCCAGATAACCATCCCGCATGACGGCGAAATACCCGCCCAATACAGGGTCGAGATTGTCGAAGATTCGTTGGGCGCCTGCTTCCAACTGAGCCACATCCTCAAATGGATGCAATGGCTCACCGTAGGGGTCGACCTGGGTGTCCCAGGGGCGGACCTGGTCGATCTGGAGCTGCCCAGCTAACTCACGATACAGTTCCGACGCGAGGGGCACAACCTCATGTTCGATGGCATCATGGAAGGTGAAACAGTCTTCGGGGGTGTAGTCGAAACGTGAGAGCTTTTGCCAACGATAAGCGCGGAAATCGGAGAGCCCCGCGGTGGGGGCAATCTGGCGCCGGAGGGGCAGCATTTCCAGGTACAGCTCATTTAACCGATCGCGATCCTGGAGGTAGCGCTCCATTATCAGGCGCCAAACTGCCTTCCGTGTTTGCCGGTCCCTGGATTCCAGATGTTGCATGGCCTGGGGCAACGTCTCCGTTTCACCCTGCCATTCGATATTCATGGCGCCCACGATTTTATTGTAATCGTTGCCGAGCATTTCCAGCTTACTCTCAATGGGCACATTGTCCTCGTGGAAAATATCCGCCTCGGTCTGGAAACGTTGCATCAGCACAGCCGTCTCGCCGGTTGGCTCATAATCTTCCACGGACAACAATTTCTGCTTCAGAGCCTGGTTGGCAATACTCGTCTGGGGCAGAATCACTTCGATATATTGCTTGAAGCGCTCTTCGGCAGCTTCGTCAGCGGTATTTTCTGTCACGTCCCGGTAGATCTGAGCCTCGGTTTCGTCGATGACCGAGACGAGACCGCTCCACTTTTTTAACCAGGGCTCGACCGAATCAGCGCCAAGCGGTTCGGCCAGCAACTGGTCGACATAGGGTTGGACCGTTTCCCAGTCCAAAGGATTCACGTCGGGATAGTTTCCGTTGTCTGACATCTTTCTCTCCATTTCATGCGGATTAGGATTAGGTGCGATCATCAGGATTCTACTGCACGCGGTGACAAGGATGCAAATCGCGCCAATCTCGAAACTGGGATCGTAACCGATCAGCTTCCGGGAAGCCGAGCGGCGAGACATTCAACTTGCGGGAACCTGGGAGCTTCCTGCCAGGTCAAGGGAGGGACCATGCCCAATCTGACAGCCATCCTGCTTTTTGCTGCAGGAACGTAATGGGTATAATGGCTGACAGACTGTATTCTCAAAGGATATTTATCTTGAATCTTGCCGAGGGTTTCCCCATCGATCTTGCCCTAGTAACCATCATTATCCAGCTGATCTTTCTGGAGGGCATTCTCTCGATAGACAATGCCGCCGTGTTGGGTGCCATGGTATCCGTCCTTCCCGACGACAAGCCAGTGCCCTATCCGGAGCGCCTGAAGTCGTTGCAGCCCTTTACCGACAGGGTGCTGGGCATGCAGCGCACCGCCGCACTCAAGGTGGGTTTGCTGGGGGCCTACTTTGGCCGTGCTCTGATGCTGCTGATCGCCAGTTTCATCATCCAGAATCTCTGGTTGAGGCTGCTGGGGGCCGCCTATCTGGTCAAGTTATCGATCGATCACCTGCCCCAGTACATGCAGGAAGATGATTCCGATGGCGTGTCCGAACAGGATGCCCATTCAGCCGCTGTCGCGGCAGCCGGTGCCAGTTTCTGGATGGTGGTGCTGCAAGTGGAGTTGGCGGACCTGGCATTCAGTCTCGACAATGTAGTGGTGGCCATATCCCTGTCCGAGAAGCTATGGGTTGTTCTGCTGGGCGTTGCCATTGGCATCGTGACCATGCGCTTTGCTGCGGGGATATTTACCCATCTGATCGAACGGGAACCGATCCTTGCCCCGGCGGCCTATGTGCTGGTTCTGGCGATTGGCCTGCGCCTGCTGCTGGAAGACCTGCACCTTTTCGAATTCCCGGGATGGTACGAAGACAACAAGGAATGGATCCAGTTTGGCACCTCGGTGGCGATACTGGTGCTGGCGGTGGTCTACGCGCACAGTCCTCTGCTGCGGCGGATATTCCGGCCGGTGTTTCACCTGATCGGTCGTGGCATGGAGGCGATCAACCAGGCAATCAGCTGGCTGTTCAAGCCGGTCGCGGGGCTATTCAAGAGCATCTTCCAGGGGATCAAACGGCTTATTCCAGGCGTTGGTGGCGATAAGGATCAGCCGCCGCCGTCTGAGGCACCGTGAGGCTCCACAGGGGCGCAGAGTATCAGAGTGTCCGTAGACGGTCAGTCCGGGTCCTCAGTTTTCGGCGCCTCGATAGATGCTGTCCCGCCTGTCGAGTCGGAGTCCACGGTCTCACCCACCAGGAAGGGTTGCCATTTGTCGCTGTTTTCCCGCAGCCGGTGTATGGCGCCGCCCCGGGCATGGGTTGCGTCGAAATCCTGAGGTCGAATCGCCATTCGACGGCCTTCCAGGAGACTGGTGATTCCCTCCTGCCCTGCTTCTTCCCGGCGAGTGATCTCCTTCTCCAGGTGTTTGACCTCGCTGGGGTCGTAGTCCAGGGGTTCGGAATAGGTTGTGATGTAGCCCTCGTAGTTGCGCAGTACCACCTTGCCCGGGGCCTGGCTGACCACGTAGTTGGGCATGACGGGGATTTTGCCGCCGCCGCCAGGTGCATCGACCACGTAGGTCGGCACCGCGAAGCCGCTGGTGTGGCCACGCAGCCCCTCCATGATCTCAATTCCCTTGGCAACGGTCGTTCGAAAATGCCCCGCGCCTTCTACAAGATCAGCCTGGTAGAGATAGTAGGGTCGAACCCGCATTTTGACTAGCTCGTGCACCAGTTGTCGCTGGATGTGGACCGAATCATTGATCCCTGCCAGCAGCACGCTTTGATTACCCAGCGGAATGCCGGCATCCGCCATCCGCTGGCAGGCCTGGCGCAACTCGGGGGTGATCTCTTTGGCATGGTTCACATGGATGTTGATCCATAGCGGGTGGTATTTGCGCACTATCCCGGTGAATTCGTCGGTGATTCGCTGGGGCAGGAAAACCGGCACGCGGCTGCCGATGCGCACGATTTCCACGTGGGGAATGGCGCGCAGGTCGGACAGGATGCGGTCCAGGAGTTTCGGGGGCATGGTCAGCGGGTCGCCGCCGCTCAACAACACATCCCGGATTTGCGGGGTGCTGGCGATGTAGTCGATCTGGGCCTGGTGCTCATCGCGACTGAAGGTGGCCGCGGCGTCCCCGACGATGCGGCTGCGGGTGCAGTAGCGGCAGTAGCTGGCGCATTGGGTCGTTACCAGCATGAGCACACGGTCGGGATAGCGATGTACCAGCCCGGGAACGGGTGAATGGGCATCCTCCGCCAGCGAATCCTCCATCATCGAGGTGAATGCCCGTAGCTCCCTACCCAGCGGAACGACCTGCCTGCGCACAGGGCATCTTGGATCGTGGGGGTCCATCAGTGTGGCGAAATAGGGGGTGACGTCCACCCGGAACTTGTCAGGTGAAGAGAGCCCTTCCTCTTCCTCTTCGGTCAGGTCCAGCACCTGGGCCAGTTCCTCAAGGCTGTTGAGGCGCTGACTCAACTGCCATCGCCAGTTGTTCCACTTCTCGTCTGGAATGTCTCCCCATACTCGTTGGCGGGTTTCCCGGGCCTGCGCTTGCCATCTTTCCATCGCCTGGTCGCCTGTCACAGCCATTGTGGTCATAGTCTCATCATCTCCTCGATATGAAATAGAGCCAGACCGGCTTGGGCCGAGGCTTTGACCCTGATGCGGACTGGCAAAAGCGATCATACCACAGCCAAAATGGGGTGTCAATTGGTTATCGGGACCGTCGCGTTCCTCTGGCTTGTTCAGGTTAGGTGTTGCTGCTCGATGGCTTTCAGTCTATAATTGGTTCCTCGCTACTTGCCGAATCAACCAGAGGCATGGCGGACGAAAGGATTGACTATGGCCATCAAGGTGGTTACCGACACGGGCTGCGATCTACCAGCATCGTTGCTGGAAGCGTATGATATCCACACGGTGCCGTTGATTCTGCGTCTTGGTGATGAAGAGATGCTCGATACCGAGACGTCCCGGGAAGAACTCTGGCACCACCTGGATGCCGGACTGCCCTTCCAGACATCGGGCCCACCGGTCGGCGCCTACGAAGCGGTCTATCGTCCACTGGTTGAGGCGGGCCACGAAGTCGTTTGCATCGCCCTGACGGGTGCCCATAGTGTGACCTACAGCAGCGCCTGGGCAGCCGCCCAATCCTTCGGCGATCGGATCAGCGTATTCGATTCCTGTTCCCTCTCCCTGGGCTATGGTCTGTTAACGCTGGAGGCGGCGCGTCTGGCTGCTGACGGCGCGGATCGGGACACTATCATGGCTGCAATGGAGGAAATGCGGGGCCGGTTGCAGGTTCGCTTTTTTTTGGAGAACCTGGATCAGATACAGCGTGGGGGACGGCTTGCTGCCCTGATGCCGGTGATCAAACGTCTGGGACGGACGCTCAATATCAGGGCTATTCTGATACTGGACGACGAGGGGCGCATCACGTTGATGGGACCTGCCAGGGGAAGGCGTGGCGCTATCAGACGTTTGATCAATGAAGCAGTGGCCGATGGCCCGCTGGAGCAGGCAGTTGTCGGCCATGTGCGCCGGCCAGACGAGGCCCTGGCCATGGCTGACACCCTGGCGACCCGCAGCGGATTGCCCCGCGATCAAATCCTGGTGATCGAGTTGGGAGCTGTGTTCGTTGCCCATGCGGGAGATGGTATCCTGGGGGTGGGGACCATCGCGCGGTAAGCAGGTTGCGGAGGGTCAGCGTCCCCGCGTCCCCGCGTCCCTGCGTCCCTGCGTCCCCGTGTCCCCGCGTCTCAGCATCCCCGCGTCCCCGTGTCCCCGCGTCCCCGTGTCCCCGCGTC
>JAYELL010000074.1:0-9909 GCA_034717495.1 Chloroflexota bacterium
GTGTCTCTTCGTGTCCCTTCGCGCCTTCGTGGTCCAAACCCTCCCCGCGTCCCCCATCCCCCCACTCCGGGTCCTTCGCTCCCTTCGCGCCTTCGTGGTCCAAACCCTCTCCGCACTCGACTTGAACATATTGCGGCATCGGTGTATACTGACAATCGGTATGAACCCGATCAACGCCGACTACTTTGAACTGGAAGATCCATCGGGCCTCTCACTGGCCGGCTTGCTGGTGTTGCTTGATCGCAACGGCCGTCCCCTGCGCGCCGACCTGTACGTTGCCGCGGATGTGCCCAACTCCGACGTTAACGAGAGCGTACACCAGGCACGCCAGCTCCTGGACCAGCGCTACGCGCCGCCCGTGGGCGAAACGCTGCCCCTCTACGTGTTGCGCGCCAACCTGCACGATGTGATCAACATCGCGGTTTCCCCTGGCCAACCGGCTCCCCTGCAGGACGAGTTTGAAACCCGGAACATGATGGCAGCCGCCCCTGCCACCTCCGGACCGGCACCCAGACCGGCCAAACCACCATGGAAAGAACATCCTCTCACCACCTACCTGCTTTGGGGCGCTCTCATCGTTCTGACCGGCCTGGCCCTGCTCCTGGCAGCCCAGATGGTCTCGAGCATCAAAGACTATTTGGACAGCGATTCCACTTCAACTTCTTCTTTGATGATAGAGCAATCGTCGGCGCAACATGCTCTGGCCGCCATCGCCACCACACCTACCCCTGAACCGACGGTACCCTCACTGGATGTCCCCGATTCCTATTGTCTGTGGCCCAACGATACAATTAGCGAGATCGCCTACAATGCCAACGTGTCGGAAGAGGCGATCCTGAAAGCCAATCCTGGGTGGACGGGACAGGCAGGCAGTACGATTCAGTTGCCCCGCGACAGCACACCCCCGCGCGACTGGACCGCGCCCCTGCCCCAGGTCGACTCCGTTGAGGACCTGCCCTTCGGCATCTCCGGTTATTATATCGGACGCGACAACCGCCAGAAACGGGTCGCTCTCTCATTTGACATCGGCTTTGTCGAGGGCAACAGGGAATTGATGGAACAATTGGCCGCCCGCGGGATTCGAGCCACCTTCTTTGTGCTGGGTGGTGCCGTGGAAAACCACCCGGAGATGATCGCCCCCATCCTGGAAAATGGGCATGAGTTGGGCAACCATTCCTACACCCACGAGAACATGCTGGCGATGACAACAGACGCGGTAGCACAGGAACTTGCCGTGACCGAACAATTTGTTCAGGCAGCCTATCCCGGTGCAACCACCAAACCAATCTTTCGCGCCCCCTTCGGCGCAATTAACGATTCTATCGTCAGTCGTGCCAAAGGTGAAGGCTATCATATCATAGGTTGGACGGTCGACAGCCGAGATTGGACCGACGAGATAACCCCGGAGTCCCTCTACGACCGGGTAACTGAGCTCGTCTGCCCCGGCGCGATCATCGCCATGCACGATGTAAACCCGGCTAATCAAGCTGCCCTGCCCCGCCTGCTCGATTTCCTGGAGGGCAGCGGCTACGAATTCGTCACCATCTCCGAAATCCTCTTTTCATAGAGTTGCACTTCCCACCGATTGACAATTGATCGCTGACCATTGACCATGATGCCTGAGGCAACCATGCTCCTCGATGCCCGTTTTGCCCACACAAATATCGTCGCCAGGGATTGGAAAGGCCTGGCGCGGTTTTATCAGCGAGTGTTCGACTGCCAGCCGGTCCCACCCTGGAGATCTTCCAATACGACCATTTCGAGGAACGAACAGTCCCGGCAGCCAACCAGCTCGGCTTCGCCCACATCGCCTTCGCCGTAGATGACGTCGAGACCGCGCTGGCCCTGGTTGTTACGGAAGGTGGCAGCGCGCTGGGCGAGACAGTCGCCGTCCAGATTCCTGGCGCGGGCACCATCACCCTGGTCTACGCGACCGACCCTGAAGACAATATCATCGAACTGCAACGCTGGTCGAACAGCACCTGACTGGCCGGTCAGGGATGGCTCCTGCGCAGGGAGCAATGTCCATTGGTACAGAAGACCACCAGGACACGATTCCCCCGGCTACAAGCAACCTACGGTCGCAGCGCCCGATCGATCGGGCTAAGCCTGCTTTCGACATTGAACAGATGTACCGCCAGGGGTTTTTTGACAAATGAGCCGCCCCGCGTACACTGAGAAACACCAGCCTCTTGCAGCGCCAACACCCACCTGAGACGACATGTCAGGCTACTGGCGAGGCCCTGGTCCTGGGGCAACGCCGTGCGCTATCGTGAAAAAGGGCCGGGGATGAACCTGCGGTCGCTCACCGGCAGACCAAATCCGGCATTCTGATCGCTTAGGTTGAGTTATCGCCGGACCACCATGTTGACAAAAGGAGAACAAACGTCATCAACTATCTGTTTGTCTCGCTGCCAGGTCTGACAGGTCTCGCGTAGTTTCAATTGCAGATCACGAGAAAATCTAAAGAGGATTTAAACTGGACTTTTGACAAAGCTTAACCCGGCTCGAACTGAGTCGAGTCGAAGGCGAACCTTTACGATTGGATAATCGGGCCGAGATCAGGCCACTTGGGCGGTTGAGCCGGTGTCCCCATGGTTCGACAGGCTCACCACAGGTCTGGCGAATAATCTTGGTAAAGTCACGTTACACCAGGGTTGGGGAGATGAGACGCTGTTTCATGGCTGGCAAGTTGCGTTCCCAGGGGTTCGGTAAGGCGTCCACCACATGACGGGTCATCCAAAGTTGGGCATAGGCGATGTGAGCGAGTTGCCACCAATTCTCTTCCCGTTTGACCTCGGGGGTCTGGGAGTTGACCAGGAGCAGCTTCTGTTTTCCGAAACGGAAGAAATGTTTGATGTCGAAGCGGCACAAATAGGCCTGATAGATGTGCTCAAGGGTGAGTTCATGGCGACGTGCGCCCATGACGATCAGCCACAAGGGGCGTATGAAAGCCGGGTTGCCCTCTTCATCGTAGCGCACAATGCGCACCAGAGTGAAGGGATGCTTGTGCATAGGCAGTCGTTTTGGTTTGTTCTTCCCGGTCATCAGCAGGTTATGCCAGACCTGTATCTCGATCCGGAAAACTTTGCCCAACCATGCTAAAATGAACACCTTCGTATGAACGGAATTGCCAGGCCTGGGATCAAACCAATAATCATCCCCCCCAGTCCATTCACATTTCAAGACAAAGGAACACATTCATGAAAACCAAAAAAATCATCATTCTCCTCGCGGCAGCCCTTGTAGCCGTCCCGGCCCTGGCCGCCTGTAGCGTCAGTAACCAGGGCCAGCCCTCTGCCGGGGAGTTCCCCCTCCCTGAACCCGACTACAACGCCAAACTCCCGCGCGACTTCACGCCCTTCGAAGAGGCCATGAGCACGCTGACCGATGAACGCCGGGGCGAGCTTGACGCCGCTTTGGCCACGGTGACGATCCCGGATATCCAGAAGCTATTTGATGATGGTTCGCTCACTTCGGAGGAACTGACCATCTACTATCTCGACCGCATCAAGCGCTATGATGTCGATAACTTCAACTCGGTGCTGGCGCTGAATCCCAAGGCGCTGGAAGAGGCCAAAGCGATGGACGCGGAACGGGCCAGTGGCCAATCTCGCGGCATGATGCACGGCATCCCCATCTTGCTGAAGGACAACATCGCCATCAAAGGCATGAACACCGCCGCCGGCGCTTACGCCATGAAGGACTGGACGCCCGACCGCGACGCTACGGTGACGGCCGCCCTGCGCACAAGTGGCGCTGTCATCCTGGGCAAAGCCAATCTCTCCGAATGGGCCAACTGGATGGACGCCGGCATGCCCAACGGCTTCAGCGCTCTGGGCGGACAAACCCGCAATCCATACGGGCCATTCGAGACCTACGGCTCCAGCAGCGGTTCAGCCGTGGCTGCCGCGGCCAATTTCGCCGTAGTCACCGTCGGCTCCGAAACTCAAGGCTCACTTCTGATGCCGGCGTACATCAACTCGGCCGTGGGTCTCAAGCCCACCCATTCCCTGGTCTCGGGCGACTACATCATCCCCCTGATGCCCTTCCAGGACAACGCCGGGCCCATGGGCCGCAGCGTCACCGACGTGGCTGTTCTACTTACCGCCATGGTCTCTCCTGATCCCAATGACGCCGACGCCATGGCCAAAGCGGGCGAGGATTACACGAGCTACTTCACGACTGAGGCCCTGTCCGGTCTGCGCCTGGGCATGACGGGCAAAAATGACGAATTGCAGGCGACCCTCGAAAAACTGGGCATCCAGGTAGTTCTGATCGACAGCAAAGACGTTCCGGGCGCCGCACCAGCCAGCGAGATACTGCCTCCGGTCTTCAAGTACGCCATCGATGATTTCCTGCCCGCGGTCAACGCTCCGGTCAAAAGCCTGGAAGAAGTGATCGCCGCCAACAAGGAAGACATGCAAAACCGGGCGCCTTACGGCCAGGGATATCTGGAAGAATCCCAGAACACCAAGCTGAGCAAGGAAGAGACCGATAAGCAGGTCGAGGAACGCATCAAGACCTACAACGATGCCTTGACGACGCTTTTCGACCAATACAATGTGGACGTGATCATGGTCAATGACATCGGTGTTGCAGCGCCTCTGGGACAAACCTACGCCCCGGCCGGCTGGCCCGCCATGACCATCCCCGCCGGTTATGGCGAAAACGGCGAGCCCGTCTCAATCAGCTTCGCTGCCCGCCCTTACGAGGAGGGCAAGATGTTGGCGACAGCCTTCGTCATCGAGCAGATCGCCAAAGCCTACCGCCCGCCCAATCTCGAAGCCACCATCCAGATGCTGGATGAGAAACTGGGCGATAAGAAGTAGAAGGAACCTGATCATGATATTCGAATCGCCCTCAGCCCCCCAAACGCCTGAGCAACTATCTCAGCCACAGGCCCAGGTATCGCCTGGGCAACCACCTCCGGCGCAGCCCCCAGAACCGGCCAAGTACGAGGATCTTATCACTGACGAGGCGGTCACCCAGACCGGTCTATTCACTGTGCACCACGTTGGCGAAAAATGGTACCTGGAAATCCCGCAGAAACTGCTGGGCAAGGACATGCTCTGGTACGCGGAGTTGGACGACATGCCTGTCGGCTTGAAACCGATGGGCGGCCTGGAGATCGCTGCCCGGCTGGTGCGACTGGAGCAGGTTGACCGCAGCATCTATGTGCGCGATCTCACCCACCCACTGAAAAAGATCGCCGGCGATCCCAGCCTGCCTGAAGATGAGCCTCCAACCAAGCAACTGCGACCGGTGTTCCAGGCGCTGATCCAAACTTCCCTGCCCGCGGCGATCATGGCCTTTCCAATCCTTGCCGACAGCCCGGACGGCGGGCTCTTGATTGAGGGAACAGGCGTTTTTACGGCCGACCTGCCTGATTTCTCTCCCAAGGCGCAGCTTGCATCCGGAGGATACGTGGTAGCAGCCATCGCTCCGGAACGATGTCACGTGCGGTCGATAATCCCTTTCCCGCGCAATGTCAACATTGAGAGCTTCCTCACCTTCAGCACGACCGGCGGGCTTTCCAACAGCGTTTCCGTTGTTGTGCAGCACAGCATCACGCTTCTGCCAGAGCAGCACATGCCGCGCCGTCGCTTCGATCCCCGCATCGGCTACTTCACCGTCGGCTTCGACGACTACTCCGGCGAAGAGACACATGGCGTCTTAGCCCATCGCTATATCACCCGCTATCGCCTGGAGAAAAAACGGGCGCAGGCGAAGATATCCAAACCCAAAAAGCCGATTGTTTACTACATCAGCCGCGAGGTGCCGGAGAAGTGGCGGCCCTATCTCAAACAGGCCGTGGAGGATTGGCAGCCCGCATTTGAGGCCGCGGGCTTCAGGGAAGCGATCATCGCCAAAGATGCGCCGAGCATCGAAGAAGACCCCCATTGGGACCCGGGTGACACGCGCCATTCGGTGGTTCGCTGGCTGACCCAGCCGGTAGCGAACGCGGTCGGGCCGCACACCCATGACCCGCGTACAGGCGAGATTCTCTCGGCGCATATCCTGATCTGGGCGAAGACACCAAACCTGGCCGAACAATGGTATTTCAGCCAGGCATCGGCTGCCGACGAAAGCGCGCAATCCCTGCCGTTGTCAGATGAACTGGTCGGGCAGTTGATGCGCTATGTGGTGGCACATGAAGTGGGCCACACGCTGGGCCTGCGCCACAATCACCGCGCCAGCCAGGTTTTCACAACGGAGCAATTGCGCGATCCTGACTTCACGGCCCGCTATGGAACGGCGCCCTCGATCATGTCATACGGCCGTTTCAATTATCTTGCCCAGCCCGGGGACGGCGTCACCCATTTCATCCCGCAGATCGGGCCTTACGATGAGTTCGCGATCGCCTGGGGCTATCGCCCCATTCCCGGCGCCGATTCCCCGGCGGACGAACAGCAGACTCTGAACCGTTGGGCCGAGCGCCAGATAGACGATCCCTTTCTCGCTTTTGGAGGCGAAGATATCCCCGCCTCCGTTGATCCCAATGTTCTCACAGAGAACCTGGGCGCGGACCGCATTGAGGCAACCCGCCTCGGCATCCTGAATCTGGAACGGATGATGAAGTACCTGGTCGCCGCCACCACCAGGCAGGACGGAGATTTCAGCACGTTGGGGGAAACCTACACAACAATCCTGGGGCAGCGGCAAGGGTGGCTCGCATCGGTGGTCAAGCTGATCGGTGGCGTTGAGGAAACCCGCACGATGGCCGGACACGGCCCTCAATTCCACCGCGTCTCTGCGGAGCGACAGCACACTGCCGCAACCTACCTTGTGGACAATCTGCGCACGCCCCATACTTTCCTGAACCCTGAAGTGCTGGACCTGCTTACGCCGAAGAATCCTATGGGCGAAGTGGAACTCTTGCAGAAAGCGCTGCTGGCGAGCCTTCTCCAGAAGAACATCTACCTTCAGCTTGCCAACGCTGAGCAACTCGATCCCGATACACAGCATTACAGCACGGCCGATCTGCTGTCTGATGTTCAAGCAGGACTGTTTGAGGAGCTGCAGGCGGATTCGCCCGTCATCGATCCTCTGCGCCGCCGGCTGCAGCGACACTACTTGTCTATTCTCAAGAAGCAGATGTCCGATCCCGATTCGGAAAAGAATGCCGCGGCGCTGGCGGCCCTCGGCCCGCTAGGGGAAGCCCTCGCTTCCCTCATCACCCAGGCCGAAGGGACGGACATCCGCGCAGCGGGGTACGCAGGCCTGACCCGGCTGCGGGAAGAGCTGCAGGCCGCAGTATTGAAGACAGTAGATGCGACCACGCGCTATCACCTGTCCGACCTCGACCGGCAGATTGGGATGATTCTGAAGGATGCTGGATAATATTACCTCTCTCACAACCCCAACCACGAAGAATATCCATGATTACGAAATTTGAACAAAGTTCCGGCAACACCATCGGCTACAAGATCAGCGGCACAATCAGCAAAGACGACTATGCTGTCATGGTCCCGGAAGCGGAAGCGTTGGTGGATCAGGAAGGGGACATCAACATGCTTCTGGACCTGAGCGAATTCCACTGGGAAGAGATCAGCGCCTGGGGCGCAGACATGAAATTTGGGTCCACCTACCGCAAGAAAATCGACAAAATGGCCATTGTCGGCGACAGTAAATGACAGAAATGGCTGATGGCCCTGGTCGATCCCTTGACCATGATCCTATCTGACCGGGATTCCCCCCTTTGGGGGGTTAGGGGGGCGGAAAAAGCTGTTTCCATCATCGCACATCGCAGCATCGACACTCCTGGAGGTTTGCCATGACCGAACAACGCAGACACTAACCTATCAATGCCTACGGACTCTTGGCTGACACACCGTCATCGCTGCAAAAGTGATTCCTGACAGAAACCAGAAGTTTGTAAGCAATCATCCACGCTGCGCTATCACCTCACAAACCCTTGGGTTCACATCTATCGTCCCTTTTTGATCAATCATTCTCTCACGAGGAAGACCATGAATACCAAACGCTTCATACCAACCATTGCTATTTTAACCCTGGTGCTCTTGCTGGGCGCATGCAGCCGTAGCGAACCAACGCCTGCGCCAGAGCCAACAGCAGCCCCACCCCCGGCCCAGGCGAATCCAACTATCGCCCCTGAAGAGATGCCGGCGGAGGAAGAGACCGCCCCGGCGGAAGAGCAAATCGCGGCGGAATCCAACACCGTCCACGACCTGATCCAACAGATCGTGGACCCGACCATGGAGTCCGTCCCCAATGCCTTTGGCCCGGCGCCGGGCGCGGTCATCCGTCTGGATGCGCCCGGCAATCAATTCCTGGAAGCTACGGGCCTTGCCAGCGTAGAAGAGGGAACGCCGGTGCAGGTGTACGACCACTTCGAGATCGGCAGCAACACAAGATGTTCACCGCCGTCATGCTCACCCAACTGGAAGAAGAAGGCGTGCTCTCCATCGACGATCCCCTGAGCGCGTGGCTGCCCGACTGGGCCGGAAAAATTCCCAACGGCGACCGTATGACCCTGCGCCAACTGGCCAATCACACATCGGGCGTCTGGGACTACGGCGATCCCATCATCGGCGCCGGCCAGGGCGATGACGAAGCCATGCGTCGCTCCTACCCGCCCGAAGAACTGGTCCAATACGCCATCGACAACGGAACGCCCGACTTCGCGCCCGGCGAGGAGGGCCGGTGGCAGTACTCCAACACCGGCTTCATCCTGCTGGGTTTGGTGCTTGAAGCGGCCACCGGCCAACAGTACGCCGACTTACTCCAGGCGCGCATCCTGGATCCGTTGGAGATGACGGAGACCAGCTTCCCCAACGATGTGCCCGAAGCCGGAACCATCATCCAGGGCTATGAATTCTATCCCGACGGCAAGAACACCACCGAGTGGAACCTATCCCAGGGCTGGGCCGCGGGCGGTATCATCTCCACGGCGGCCGACCTGACTACATTCCTGCAGGCGTTGGCCAATGGCCAGCTCTTCCAGGACCCACAAACAGTGCTGAAGATGGCCGATTTTGTGGAGAATGATGCGGTCGCCGGCAGCCTCGGGGCCAAGGGCTACGGCATCGGCCTGATCGAATTCGCCGATGGCGTCTGGGGGCACGGCGGGCAGACGCTCGGCTTCGAAAGCGAGCTGATGTTTGTGCCCGGCACGGACATCAGCCTGGTGGGGCTGACCAATGCCGCCTACGGGCCGGCGCTGGCAATCCAGGGCCTGGTTCCCCTCCTCCAGCAACTGGCCGGGATCACACCGGCGGCCGCGGCATCCGAATTCCCCCGCCCCGAACCGGATTACAGCGCCAAACGCGAGCGCGATTTCAGCGCCTTCGAGGAGGCATTGAACGTGTTCACGCCTGAACGCGCGACCGAACTGGATACGGTGCTCACCAGCGCGACGGTGCTGGATATTCAGGGCCTGCTGGACGAAGGTCAGACCACCGCCGAGGAGTTGGTCACCTACTACGTCAACCGCATCCAGCTCTACGATTGGAACAGCCTGAACTCGGTCATGGAACTGAACCCGGATGCGCTGGAGATCGCCCGCCAACTGGACCAGGAGCGGGCCGCAGGCAATGGCCGCGGGGCCATGCACGGCATCCCCGTGCTGCTCAAAGACAACATCGCGGCCGAGGGCATGCACGCTACCGCCGGCGCTTACGCCATGCAGGATTGGCAGCCCGACCGGGACGCCTTCCTGGTCGCACAGCTGCGCGACGCGGGGGCCATCATTCTTGGCAAGACCAACCTCTCCGAATGGGCCAACTGGATGGACGCCGGCATGCCCAACGGCTTCAGCACTCTGGGCGGACAAACCCGCAATCCATACGGGCCATTCGAGACCTACGGCTCCAGCAGCGGTTCAGCCGTGGCTGCCGCGGCCAATTTCGCCGTAGTCACCGTCGGCTCCGAAACTCAAGGCTCACT
>JAYELL010000074.1:10009-11046 GCA_034717495.1 Chloroflexota bacterium
TGCCCTTCCAGGACAACGCCGGGCCCATGGGCCGCAGCGTCACCGACGTGGCTGTTCTACTTACCGCCATGGTCTCTCCTGATCCCAATGACGCCGACGCCATGGCCAAAGCGGGCGAGGATTACACCAGCTACTTCACCTCCGAGACCCTATCCGGCCTGCGCCTGGGCATGACGGGCGAAAATGAGGCAATGCAGGCAGAGCTCGAAAAACTGGGCATCCAGGTCGCCCTGATCGATAGCAAAGATGTTCCAACCAATGCAGACGCTCGCGAGATATTTCCTCCTGTCTTCAAATACGCCATCGATGACTTCCTGCCTGCGGTCAACGCTCCGGTCAAAAGCCTGGAAGAAGTGATCGCCGCCAACAAGGAAGACATGCAAAACCGGGCGCCTTATGGTCAGGGATATCTGGAAGAATCCCAAAACACCAAGCTGAGCAAGGAAGAGACCGATAAGCAGGTCGAGGAACGCATCAAGACCTACAACGATGCCTTGACGACGCTTTTCGATAAATACAATGTGGATGTGATCATGGTCAATGACATCGGCATTGCCGTGCCCCTGGGACAGACCTACGCCCCGGCCGGCTGGCCCGCCATGACCATCCCCGCCGGTTATGGCGAAAACGGCGAGCCCATCTCGATCAGCTTCGCTGCCCGCCCTTACGAGGAGGGCAAGATGTTGGCGACAGCCTTCGTCATCGAGCAGATCGCCAAAGCCTACCGCCCGCCCAATCTCGAAGCCACCATCCAGATGCTGGATGAGAAATTGGGTGATGAAAAGTAAGAAATTCACCTTACTGGTCAGCAGTGCTCAATTTCGCATTGCTGGCCAGAGAGCAAAAAAACTACTCCTGACAGGTGAAATACTATGAAATCGACCGACGCTTCACCGCCTTATGAAACCTCTGAAATAGGCACGCCCAAAGATTATACGGACGATCTTTACCTGGTCTATTTTGAGGTTGGCGAGTATCAGGAGAGAGCAAAGGCAATTCTGGAGAGTTATCTTGGCGAAGATCGAAAAGTAAGTATT
>JAYELL010000075.1:0-5864 GCA_034717495.1 Chloroflexota bacterium
GTCGATCCCCGTTATGCTGCAACGTCTCTGCGACGATTTTTCGGCCACGCGTCATCATGGAATAACGCCAACGGTCCGTAGAGACGTTGCATATGACACCCCCATGTTTGTCGATCCCCGTTATGATGCAACGTCTCTGCGACGATTTTTCGACCACGCGTCATCATGGGATAAACCCCAATGGTCCGTAGAGACGTTGCGTGCGGGAGCCACGGAAGGTTGTATATCAAGTGAGCCGCACAGGAATCGAACCTGTAACCTAAGGATTAAAAGTCCTTTGCTCTGCCAATTGAGCTAGCGGCCCAGCCCTTCGATTCTATCACATCGGCCCTTCTTGTCAAACCCGGGAAGGGCGTAGCATGGAGCGCGATAAAACACGTTCCGCCCCCGCCCCATGACAACGAAGTATGCCCCCCGTCATTGCGCGAACGGCCTTCCTGTGGTTCAATAAGGCAACTTCCGCATTACCCGGACTGGCTGGAGGTCCACCCAATGACCCAAACAGACACTAAAGGCATCCTGGGCACCAATCTCAGCGCGGGAGAGTTTATTCGCCTCTTCTTGATCCTGTGTGCGCCACCCTGGTTGCTTTTCCTGGCTTTGACAATGCTTCAGATCCTGCCCGTTCCCGGCGGTCTCTTCGAATGGCTGACGGCTGTCGTGATCGGTCCCCTGGCATGGGGAGCATTGCTCAACGGCTTGATGGATGGCCGGACCATACTGGGCCGCCCCGTACCCCCAGGCAGCCCAAGGCAATCCCTTATGATGGTTGTCGGCCCCGACATCCCCGCCAATCAGTGCCAGGTCGAGATCGAAGAACCCGCCACGGCTCCTGAAACGACAATCGCCGACGATGCATCGCCGGCAAGCGATGCTGGCGTCGCTTCCTCCGATAGTGAGCCAGCCGGTAGCCCGTAACGTCACGGTAGGGACTTGATGGCGTTACGCGTAGACGTTGATCAAAGAGGTGATCTTAGCGAGGTCAACTGTCCAGGTTAGGAGGAAATTCGAGGTCCGCTCAACTCGCTACAACTAGCTGATCAAGGCTCTCAATCAGAATAACATTAACCAGGCAACTGAAATCCAGAGAAGGAATTGATCGTGTCCCGAATCGGTGCTTCTTCTTTCCGCCGACTTGTCAATCAGAAACCAAAGCCAATCCCAAATCAGAAGGACTTCCCCCATGCGACTAAAAGACAGAGTAGCCCTGATCACCGGTGGCGCCGCCGGCATCGGCAAGGCGACCGCAGCCCGTTTCAAGGAAGAGAGCGCTACGGTCGTGATCTGTGACGTCAATGAGGAGGCGGGCCAGGCCACGGCCGATGAGTTGGGTATCACCTTTTTTTCGGTCAATGTGGCCGATCGGCAGGATGTCCAGCGCTGGATTGATGCCGTCGTCGAAAAGTTCGGCCGTATCGATATCATGATCAACAACGCTGGCGTGCTGCGGGATAACCAGTTGGTCAAATGGAAAGATGGCCAGCTGGCCAGGCAGATGCCGGAAGCCGATTTCGACCTGGTGATCGCTGTCAATCTCAAAGGTGTCTTCAACTGCGCGCAGGCGGTTGCGCCGGTGATGATCGAACAGGGTGGCGGCGTCATTCTCAATGCCAGCAGCATCGTGGGACTGGACGGTAACTTCGGCCAGACCAACTATGTGGCTACCAAGTCAGCCGTGATCGGCATGACCAAGGTATGGGCCCGGGAATTGGGCCGTTATGGCATCCGGGTCAACGCCGTCGCGCCCGGATTCACCCTCACCGAGATGGTCCGGCAGATGCCACCCAAGATCCTTGAGAGCATGGCCGCCCGTGCGCCGCTGGGCCGGATGGGCGAAACACGCGACATCGCCAATGCCTATCTCTTCCTGGCATCGGACGAAGCCAGCTTCATCTCGGGGGAGGTGTTGCGGGTGGATGGCGGAATCGTTGTCGGGACATGAGTAATGGCGGCTTCGGATCAACCTCGATCCCGAAGAACTGAAAGCCATAGAGTGGAGAACGTTAGGCGAGAACTTCTTCGATGTCTGCATTTACTATGGTTTCATTCTCGCTTCAACTTCGGGGGTATTTCCCCGGAACGGGCCGCTCTTCTCTAGCTTGAGACAGGTAAGCGCCGCGGCAAAACGCGTGGCCTCCTGCGGTGGTGTGCTGAGACGACGGCCTTCATATGTGGCGAAACAAGTATCGCCCCGTCCCGTCCGCCCGCTTTTCACCTTGGGTGTGATGGGCGCCTCATAGAATTGCCCCTCTGCATACACGAGCACGGCGCCGTCATAGGTCAGCACCACCTCGCTCGGCCCCAGCTCAGCCATCGCTCTCAAGGTTGTGTAACGATCGGTCTGGCCGGTCAACACCTCACCTTCAGCACGATCCAGCTTGAGATAGGTCACATGTCGTAGTCCCTCCTCCTTCTCGGCCCAATCCCGAAAGACCATAGCCTGCCCCGCGGCGGATTCCGGTTCATCTTCACGGACGCGCACAAAGCCCTGCACGTCCAGCGCCACCGGGCCCCGCCGAGCAAGCGCTTTGAGCAGTGGAATATCCACCTCGCCGGCAGCCAGAGGCGTAATGAGGATGACGCGAGCGGGTACATCTGGAATATCCTGAAGCTGGTAGGAGCCGGCAAAACCGATAGCTCGACAAATGCGCCGCTCCTGGTCGGCGGTGGGGTAGATGTTTTCCATCACGCAGGTTTCTTCTGCCGCCACCCCGTAAACCTGCACGCCTTCAGCCTTCATGTCGTCGAGGAGTTCGCCATCGTCGGGATGCAAGCGCGTCACAACAGCCGTGCGCACGCCAATGCGTTGCAGGGGAATACTGCCGTAGTACACGCCCCCCCTGTGCCTATCCCTTCCTGGCCATTGATTACCAACTTATCCCTGGTGACATGGCCAATCATCAGGATGTCAGGTGTTGGTGCTAAAGTCATTGATTATTTCCTCGTTCGATAAAGTCATCGACGGCATCCAGGCCTGTGCCTGCTTCTGCAACAAACAGTTCACCGGCCTGACCTATGGCGATGCCCCGAGGATTTTTCAGGCCGGTGAGGATGACCGTCCTGAGCACTTGTAACAAGATCCGCGGTGTGCGTGAAGGATGAGAGGAGCGCATTTGGCGTACCTCATCGGCATTGTGGTAGCCATTGTGTTGGGTGTCGTGCTGAAAAACAGCCTTTTCAAATCCGCGGGACAGACTCCCTTCGTCATGGAGTTGCCGCCCTACCGAATGCCGACGGTCAAGGGCATCTGGAGGAGCATGTGGCAGCGCACCGGCTCATTCATTCGCAAGGCGTGGACCATCATCCTGGCAGTCGCCATCGTGCTGTGGATATTGATGGCTATCCCCGTGTCCGGCGACGGAGGTTTTGGCGACGCCGACGTCAGCGACAGTCTCTTCGCCACCGTCTCCAGCGCCGTTGCCCCCATCTTCGCGCCTCTCGGCTACGATAGCTGGCAGGCCAGCAGTTCGCTGATCACCGGCTTTGTGGCCAAGGAGGTGGTCATCAGCACCATGTCCCAGGTATACGGCGCAGAGCTGCCGGAAGAGCCCCCTGAGCCGACTACCTTCCTCCAGGACGTGGGCGAGATCATTACCAGCTTCGTCCAGGCCACCATTGACACCGTCAAGTCGATCCCCTTGATCGTCGGTATCGATCTATTCGGCGAGGAGGTGGAGGAGGAGCCAACAGCCCTGATGCAGGCCATTCACTTCGATTTCGCCCGCAGCAGCGGCGGACACGCGGCCTTGGCCGGGCTCTCATTCATGATATTTGTGCTGCTCTACACGCCGTGCATGGTAGCCGTGGCCGCGGCGCGCCACGAGTTCGGCGCCAGGTGGATGTTGACCAGCGTCATCGGCCAGTTTGTCTTAGCCTGGGCGATCGCCTTCCTGGTCTTCCAGGGCGGCATTCTGCTGGGATTGGGGTGAGATAAGCATGCTACGCCAGTTATTGCTAGAATTTGAAACGGCCCAGGGCCCGGTGAACCTGACCGAATTGACCCGCAAGCTGGGTGTGGACCGGAGCGCCCTGGATGGCATGATCGCCTACTGGGTGCGGAAAGGGCGCATCAAGGATGACCAGGCGCCTGGCCCTGCGCAACCGGCGATGTGCGCCGGCAGCTCTTGTGGGACCTCCTGCTCCGGCCTGCAGGAATGTCCCTTTATCGTGACTCTACCCCGCACTTTCTCGCTCAATGAACGGTGGGACGACGGACAGTGATCGGCGGTCGGATGGGTTTCGACACGGTTCCGGATCGGATTACCCTTCCGGTGTTCGGTGTTCGGTATTCGGTGATCCGATCGGTTTCGACACGGTTCCGGATCGGATTACCCTTCCGGTATTCGGTGATCCGATCGGTTTCGACGCGGTTCCGGATCGGATTACCCTTCCGGTGTTCGGTGTTCGGTATTCGGTGATCCGATCGGTTTCGACACGGTTCCGGATCGGATTACCCTTCCGGTGTTCGGTGTTCGGTATTCGGTGATCCGATCGGTTTCGACGCGGTTCCGGATCGGATTACCGATTACCGGTCACGGATGACCTGAAGCGGTATTCGGTAATCCGATGGGATTCGACACGGTTCTGGATCGGATTACCGATTACTGGTCACGGGTTACCAGGTTCGGTGGTCGACGGTCGGTACGGCTCACGCGCTATCCCCAGGGCTTCGAGGCCGCTCGCCGAACCCGGATGTCGTCGATCACCGCGTTGCCCTTTCGTGTTACCAGGAACAGCACGATGTCGGCGATATCCTGGGGCTGCATGAGCACCGAGCGGTCAAGGTCTGGTCTGGCATCCCCGATCAGTCCGGTATCAACGCCGCCGGGTGAAATCGTGTGGACACGGATGCCATCCCCCTGAACCTCCTGCGCCAGGGCCTTGGAGAACCCCATGACGGCATGCTTCGAGGCGCTGTAGACCGACTGGTTCGGATAGCCCTTGTGTCCCACCGCCGAATTGATGTTGATGATGAACGACCCCTCCTGGCGGCGCAAATAAGGAATCGCCTCCCGGCAGACCAGGAAGGTGCCGCGGGCATTGACCGCCATCACCCGATCCCAATCTTCGGTAGTCGTCGATTCGAGGGGACCAAAGGTCCCAATGGCCGCGTTGTTGACCACGATGTCGATCCGCCCGAAACCCTCCATGACACCGGATATCAGGCGCATTACCTGATCCTCCTGGCTGATATCCGTTGCAAAGCAGGCAGCCATTCCGCCACCGGTCTCGATTTCCTCCCGGACAGCCTGAAGCTCGGCCGCGGTCCTGGACGCAAGGGCCAGATGAACGCCCGCGCCAGCCAGCGTCAGCGCGATACTACGGCCTATGCCGCGACCCGCTCCAGTTACAATGGCAACTTTTCCCTCAAGTGACTTCATGGGGACTCCGTCATCTTTCGCTGTTATCGCTGTCAGGAATCCTGGCGCAAACTGCCCAGGGATGCCCGTCGGAGAGGTCTATCAGCGCGGGGCCATTCACGAACGCCTGAATTACACCGAGTCGGCTCCAGGTGGGGGGACGCGGCGACACGGCGACCCCGCCAGCACGCCACGGCAGCAGCCGATCCGTGAGGTAGCAGGCGGTGCGAGAGCTAGGTAGGGATGGGGCGACAGAGTGACTTTGCGTCTCCTCACCCTTCGCGCTTCCTGTTCTTACCTCCCGGTACGCCCGCTGGCGCGCGCACCTCCGTGCCTTCGTGGTCCAAACCTCCGCGCCTTCGTGGTCCAAACCTCCGCACCCTTCGCGCTTCCTGTTCTTACCTCCCGGTACGCCCGCTGGCGCGCGCACCTCCGTGCCTTCGTGGTCCAAACCTCCGCACCCTTCGCGCCCTTCGCGCTTCGTGGTCTTACCTCCCGGTACGC
>JAYELL010000075.1:5964-10913 GCA_034717495.1 Chloroflexota bacterium
CACCCTTCGCGCTTCCTGTTCTTACCTCCCGGTACGCCCGCTGGCGCGCGCACCTCCGTGCCTTCGTGGTCCAAACCTCCGCACCCTTCGCGCCCTTCGCGCTTCGTGGTCTTACCTCCCGGTACGCCCGCTGGCGCGCGCACCTCCGCGCCTTCGTGGTCCAAACCTTCGCGCCCTCGCGGTCCAAACCGTTCCCGTGGCCCTATTCCTGGACGGCTGTGTTCATGTAATGGATCACACCTCGTTTTCCGTTGATCAGCCAGCCAGGATCCAAACTGTGCAATTCCTCGGCCTTGCCCGCTGGAAGCCCGACCATGATCTCGCCCTTCAAGGTTCTAAGGGCCACAAAGGGCGCGGGGAAATCTCCGGCGATCGACCGCATGGCGGTAGTGAACGGCCAGTGGCGATCATCCAGCAACCGCCGATAGTTTACATCTCCCTTTATGATTACCAGATCGGCGCGCTCAAGCTGAGTTTGAAGCGATGGGGTGGCTTCCAGCCGGCTGAACATGTGGAAGCTGGTCCAAAAGGGATTATCGCGCAATTCCAGCTGCCCGGACGACAGGTGCTGGTCCAGCCGATCGCCAAACCGGGAGACAGTCTCTTCCGGGGAGGCCTGGAGAAGCTGTAGGGTCAGCCCTATGTCCTCGGGCATGGCATCGGAGACAAAGAACGGGTAGTCCTTGAGGTGGAACACGACCTGGCGCGTCCAGCCCCGGGTCAAGAGGAAATCGGCCAGGGCCAGGTCGAACAATACATCCAGGCCAACGTTGTCGTTGATGAAGGCCACCGACCTGGTGCCGGGTGAGAGCAAGTCACGGACTGCTTCAGTGTCGTCTATGAGAATGTTCTGGCGCTCGGCGTGGGTGGCCAGGCCTCCGGAAGCCTGCTGGCGCACGGTGAAGTTGCTCAGGTCGGCCCGGTTGCCCCACAGGCTGGAGTGCAGGAGGGCTTCAAAGACCAACTCCGGAGCCAGATCATCAAGATGAGTCCAGCTCTTCGCCAGTTGTTCTATGGCGGCTTCAGTTTGCTGCTGCTTCTTGCAGGCAAAAGGGTCGCGGGCTAACCATGGACCTGGCTGGAAGTAGCGCACGGCCTCCAGGAGCTTGCGGTAGAAAAAAACCTCAGCCCAGTACCAGGGAACCTCGAGCCAGGTTTTCCCGGTATACTTAAAGAGTTCCCGGTTCCACGCGGCCACGTCGGGCGCCTGTTCGCGCAAAGGTTGCATGGCTTGGCCGGCGATCTCATCGCGAAAGGCAGCCAAAGCCTGCATGACGGCGGCGGAATAGTCGTTGTTCTCACCGACCTGGCGAATGATCTGAGGCTTGCGCTCGACGATGGTCTTACGCGCAAAAGAGCCGGGATCGCAGGTCATGAGGAGCGGGGGTAGCTGGGTCAAAAGGACTCCCTCATTCGACACGCTCCTCGTCACTGGTGCCAACAGCCGGCATCGTTATCTGCTGTTCTGCCACGATCTCCACCGCCCACCTGGCGGCCTGAGCGACCACAAGTGGGCATTTGTCCTCGTGGGCGCCCGCCTGCTCAAAGGCCTGACGGTCCTGAGGATCGCGCAGATCGAAACCTCTGCCGATCACATGTTCCTGGACCCCTCGACAGGTAAAGGAACCGTAGTGCTGCAAAAATCTCTCCCGCAGGCGCTGAATCATGGCATAGGTGCCGTACTTATTCTCCCGATCGCCGTCAAAGAACTCTCGGCGACGGGGGGACAAAAGTCCGAAAGCCATCGATGCACCCACGTACGCGCCGCATGGGCCATCGCCCATCAGTCCCATGCCGCCCGCAATGCCGGTGGCTGCCCGGAAAACGGACTCGTCGAACTGGTCCAGGGCATCCAAGACCGCGGCCACGGTACACTGGCCGCAGCCATGGTAGGTCTTCTCATATTCCAAACCGAGTTCGTAGGCCTGTTTTGCTCGATCTGTCCACTGCCTCTCGATCATGATACTATCTTGGTTCATGGTTTTCAACCTTGCTAATAGCTGTCACCGGCCAGACCTGGATTTGCGGGAGAAGGACCTCCACCTCTTCCAGGCTGCCAACGCCGACCCCTTTGGACATGGCTGCTGCCGTACCGGTTGCCACGCCCCAGCGCGCCACATCCGCCAGGGGCAAGTCGTAGATCAGGGCGTAGGTCATGCCGGCGACCAGCGCGTCGCCAGCGCCGGTGGGATTTCCAATCGCAACCGCAGGTGGCCTGGCATGGAATGTCTCCTTGTTTGATGACAGCGTCAGGCCGTCGGCTCCCATTGAGAGGGCCGCCAGTTCTACGCCCTGGTCCAGAATAAGTTCAGTTGCCATGCGGGCATCCTCGGGCAGATGGAGGAACTGGCCTGTTATCTCGTTGGCCTCGACGGCATTGGGCTTGACCAGATAGGGATGGGCCGTGCAGCCGATTTGAAGCGCCTCGCCGCTGGCATCCAGCACTGTTCTGGCACCCGAGGACTGGATCAGTTGGATCAACCGGGCATAGAAATCCACCGGCACGCCAGGAGGCAGGCTCCCTGCCAGTATCCAGAGGTCGCCGGGACGCACGCGAGCCCGTACCCGGTCGACAAAGGTATTGAGCTCGTCAGGCTGAATGAATGGACCAGGCTCATTGACCTTGATATACCGCCCGTTCGAGTCATCGACAATCACCACATTGGTGCGGGTTTCCTCCTGCACCGGCACAAAGTCGGTGTCAATCTGCAAGGCCGCCAGTCCCTTCGAAAGGGTCTCGCCTGTGGCGCCGCCCACAAAGGCCATGGCAGTGCTCTCCAATCCCAGGGCTAATAATGCCCGCGAGACATTGAAGCCCTTGCCGCCCCAATCCTGACGGGTGGCGGTGGCACGGGTCATCTCGTCGAATTCGATGTGAGCGACGGTAAGTGTGCGATCGAGCACGGGATTCAGGGTTACGGTGACGATCATGATACTGATACTGCTGGCGGTTTTTTGGATCAACGGGCACAACCGGATTTTGCAACCTATGCACAATGTTACCCTTGCCGGGACAGAGATGCAAGAAAGCGCTGCAGCCCTCTTCAGATCCGCCAAAGGGGCCGGAGACTCCAGTCATACTGTTCAACAATCGGGTATCATCGATTCCCAGAATGACTTGAATGGGCGGTTGACTGGTCCCTTTTTTGTCTGTCGGATCACGAGGCCACGGGCCAGGTAATTCCGGAGGGCGTTGGGATGATCATGGCTACAGGTCCTCAGCCAGACCTTGTTGGCGCCCATTTGCCAGGCACGCTGGACGGCCACCGTCAGCAGTGAACCGCCAAGACCCTGGCCGATGAACTGGGGCAAGAGGCCCAGAGTGAGGATCTCGACATCCCCCTCGGTGTGTTTCTCCAGCTCGAAATAGCCGGCCGGTGTCCCGGCAAAGGTCGCCACCCAGGTTTCCAGTTCATCGCGGTTCACGAAGGTGTACCAGTCGTCCTTGGTCCAATGGCTACGGCCTCCCCAGCGCCATTGGTGGCCAACCACTGTATGGAGGAACTTGTTGTATTCGGGGCACTTGACTGCTACACGCTCAATCTGTAAACCAGGCGTGTCGGGATGTTTCGGCCGCAGGTCTTCCGGCCGCTGCATTTCCAGCGTATAGGTGGTTTTGCTTTCGGCGTGCATTAGCCAACCTCGTCCAGGTATCGGCTCCTGTCCTCCATAAAACTGCGATAGACCCGGTAGTGCTCGGTGTCCTCGTAGAGGATCGGGCTTACCGGGATGGAGTCAAAGCTGTAGATGGTAGCCCCTGGGCAGGCCAACAGGATCGGCGAGTGGGTGGCGACAATAAACTGGGCCTCTCCTCTACTTCCCTCCCGAGCCAGGATTCTGAGCAACTGGAGCTGGCTATTGGGAGAAAGAGCGGTCTCCGGCTCGTCCAGGAGATAGAGGCCCGGGATACGGTAGCGGGAGTTGAAATAGGCCATCAAGGATTGGCCGTGGGATTGGGTCACCAGCGATTGGCCGCCGAAATACTCGAGCTGTCCCGGATCCGCTGCCGCCCACTCGTCCAACGCTTCTACAAAATACTGGAATACGTCGGACCCGAAGTAAGACCCCGGCATGGGTCCTTCGGCCCAGTCAACTGTGATGTGCTCCCGGAGCTTGTTCTCGTACGGGTTGGCCTTGAAGCGAACCCGCGTGGTGTTCCTCCAGATGTGGATGCCGCAGACAGAAGCCAGGGCTTTCAACAAGGTCGACTTTCCGCTGCCATTCTCGCCGACAAAGAGCGTGACCGGCGTTCCAAACTCGATGCACCTGGTCCCGCGAAGAACGGGCAGAGAAAAGGGATAGAAAGCATCGGTTGGGTAATTCTCGGGATGAAGAGTAACGGTGACGATCATGATGCTGAAACTGCTCGCGGTTTGAAAGGTCAACGGGCGCAACCGGATTTTTTTACCAATGCACAATGTTACCCTTGCAGGGGCAGAGATGCAAGTATGTTGCACGCTGCCGAAACCAACCCCATTTCCGCGTTCCCCCTTCCCGTGTCGCAGAGGCAGGCCATTCTGTCATTGCGACGCTAGCACGCCAGCAAGCGTACCGTGAGGTAAGTGATGCGGGAGCTAGTGACCCATCCCACGGCAACCATGAAATGCGCCGGTACAACAAACTCACGCATCCGTCACTCCCGCGGAAGCGGGAGTCCATCGAGGTCGTCCGTGACGATTGGTAGTCCTGGGCGGGGCAAGTTTCTAAGCAGGCCCAATCCCACTCCACCTCACCGGCGGTTGTGCATGGAGCTAGGCCGTGGCAATCTCAGACTCCCTTCACCGCATGGTTTCCCCAACAGCGTATGAGACTGCCACGTCGATCTCGCTGCCTGGCTCCCGCTGTCCTTGTTAACCTTCTGCCGTTGCGTACCGTGGCGCTCCCCGCGTCCCCGCCTCCCCCCATCCCCGCCTCCCCGCCTCCCCGCCTCCCCGCCCCCTTCGCGCCTT